>URQR01000061.1 GCA_900550065.1 uncultured Eubacteriales bacterium
TTGGCGAAAGCCGGGCGTGCTATGGAGCGGTCGGACTATATAGAGGCGGCGCGCCGTGCTGCTGAATTTCTTGAAAAAAATCTAATGGAATCGAATGGAAGGCTCTTGGTGCGCTGGCGGGACGGCGAAGCGGCGGGAGAGGGAAAGGTAGACGACTATGCCTTTACCGCGTGGGGCCTAATGGAGCTGTATCAATCTACTTTGGATTTGAGATATTTGGAGTTGACTGTCCGGCTGATGGAAATTATGACAGAACAGTTTTGGGATTCGAATGACGGCGGCTTTTATATCTATGCGGCGGACGGCGAAGCGCTGATTCCCCGCCCGAAAGAAGTGTACGACGGCGCAATCCCGTCCGGAAATTCCGTTGCCGCAATGGTTCTAAACTGGCTTTTTGAGAGCACGGGGGAAATAAAGTGGGAGCGGCTTACACAAAAACAGTTTGCCTACCTTGCTGGAGAAATTCAGAATTATCCGGCCGGATACTGTTTTGCTCTGCTTGCGATGCTGCGCCGTTTGACTCCTTCGCAGCAATTAGTAATTTGCACAGCAGAGGATAACTTTTGTGTTTCTGAATTTGCAAAGTATGTAAAGGGCGACAATATAACAATTTTGTTAAAAACGCAGAAAAATAGTAAAAAGTTAGATCAGCTTGCGCCGTTTATCAAGCCGTATCCCATCCCGCAGAGCGGAACCATATATTATTTGTGCAAAAATGGAGCGTGCAGCGCACCTGTGACAGACATAGAATCGCTGCGCAGGCGATTGGCTGATGAAAACTAAAAGCGGTGTTACAAAAATAGGCTTACAATTACTCAAACTTACTGCAAAACTTGCCTACCTTTTTATATGGTGAAATCGTTACCGAATCCACCCAGACAACCTACGCTATCTGCCATCCTATTAGGGAAAAGGAACGGCCCGAATACAGCGTTCATATTCAAAAACCCTTGTTTGACAACCATAAGGCCAAAGACGACAAAATTTCTTTTAATTTACTCCACAAAGAATGTGGCAGCCGGATTCAGCAAAAGCGTGTCTGCCCCGTCTGTGGCAAGGAAGTATCAAATGATGATCTGGTGAAGGGCTACGAATACGAAAAAGGCAAATACGTCACGTTTACGGACGATGACTTTGAAAAAATCAAAACCGAAAAAGATAAGACCATTCACATTCTGCAATTCACTGATTTAGAAAATATTAACCCTATCTACTTTGAAAAGTCCTATTACGCCATCCCCGACGCTGGTGGCGAGAAGGCGTTTGAGCTGCTGCGTACTGCTATGCTTGACGAGAATAAGGTCGCCATCGCCAAGACAGTCATCGGCAACGCGGCGACAAGCAGTGAAACGCTCCTTGCCCTCGTACCGACAAGTCAAGGGATTTTAATTGAAACACTCTTTTACGAATCCGAGGTCAAGCCCCTGCCGAAAAACTATGCCAAGCCTGCTGTCGTCGAAACCGAGCTTACTATGGCAAAGACTATGATTTCAGCGATGGACAAGCCATTTGAAATATCCGCCTATCATAACGAATATATTGAGCGGCAGCAAGCGGCAATCCAGCAGAAAATTGCAGGGCAGGAAATCGTCGTAGTGCAGCCGCGTTTAACTCATTGATATGGATATTTTTGAGGAAAAGAATAGTAAGCCCATGCTGATAGCCGAGAATGTCGCACCGTTTGACAGCCCCGATTGGCTCTATGAGCTGAAGGGCGACGGCGTGCGGGCCGTAGCGTATCTGGACAAGGACGGGCTTGAGTTGCGTAATAAGCGAAACTTTACGCTAACCCACCTGTTTCCAGAACTTACACAAGTTCATATGCAGGCCAAAGACCGATGTATTCTTGACTGTGAGCTGGTTGTGCTGCGCGGTGGAAAGACCAGTTTTGAGGACATACAATCGCGCGTTATCACAACGGACACGTTTAAGGCGAAAATTAAGGCCGGACAATATCCGGCGAGTCTGATCGCGTTTGACATCCTTTATGGTGGCGGCAAGCAGTTTACCAGCCTGCCGCTTTTGGAACGAAAGGAAATTTTGCGAAAAACAGTGACCGACAGCCAGCGTTTAGCGGTTGCACCGTATATCATGGAACGGGGAATTGATTTTTTTGAGTTGGTAAAAGGAAAAGGGATGGAAGGGATTGTTGGTAAAAAGATCGACAGCAAATACTATTTTGGAAAAGAAACAAAGGACTGGAAAAAAATAAAGGCATTACAGGACGATGATTTTGTAGTGCTGGGTTATATCCGTAAAGATAAGGGAATGACGAGTATTGTTTTAGGTCAGTATGGCAAGAGTGGCAACGGGGGCGGGAACAAGTGAAAAAAGAAGTTTGTAAACATTGCGGGGCAGAATTGAAAGAATATTCTAAGGTAAAGGCAATGCAAGCACAGGACGGAAGTATTGCCGCTTTGGAAAAAGAGTATTATTGTAAAGAATGTAACCAACTGCTTCGTAGGGAACGAATTGAACGGCAATAAATATCAAACCACCTGCTGCATAAGCGGCGGCACTTGCTCCAAACACAACATATCTTCCGCACATATGTTATCCCTCCACAAACCAAGTGTTGCTCAAATCCTCAAACCACAAATATCGCTCTTTCCCATAAATCTGTACCGTATATCTTACACCCATTCCGCCAGCTTTCAAACTTGCGGCGCGGCGCACGTCAAGCACGCGGTCGATTTCGAACCTGCGTCCGTCCTGCCACACCATCCAGAGCGGTGTGATTTGCCCCGCCGTATCGAAACGGGCGACGACTTCTACAACAATCTTTCCGGCCATGAAAAAACCTCCATTGCCTTATTGTGGCTCTGGAGGTCAATTTTATTCGTTCAATAACAGTTGCATTAACGCACGACAAATAAAATCAATTTTACGATGCATCGCGCTTCGGTCGTCCTCTACACACGCAAAGACATTTGTTATCGGTACATCGCCATTTACAACTGCGGCAGTTAAGCATCGAACCATTTCCGCGTAGGCCGCCAAAAGTTCTGCAATGTTCCCAGCAATCAAATCCTCCTTTTCTACCGTTTCATTCAGCAAAAAATTGTCCTGTAAAAGCGAGTTGAGTGCGGTTACCAATGTCTCCTGCTTCTGTTGCGGAAGCGTCTTGATTGCCGCGTCAAGCGTTTTAACCGACGCCATCCACGCCTGTCGGCTTTGTGGATTCTTTAAATTGGAAAAGCCAAAGAGATAGTCCGGCGTACAATCAAAAATCGCGCACATTTTTGACAGCATGTTGCCGTCGGGGGAGTTCTTGCCCGACTCGTAGCACACGATTGTCATACGGGCTACGCCTAATTCCTTGGCCAGTTTTTCCTGTGTAAACCCTTTCTCTTCGCGCAGGGCGCGAAGCCGCTGCGGCAGTATTTGGTTCATACGAATCACCTCGAAAATAGTATAGCATAGAATGATAGAAAAATCGATCTAAATATTTATTATGATTTTAAATATTGATACATTGAAAGCTTCGTGGTAGAATTTTACACAATAAAAATTCAATTATCAGGAAAATAATCGAAAACTATTGTAAAAAAGGGGAAAGTAGGCTATAGTGAGGGAGGATGAGGAAAAGATGGAACAAGAAAAAGAGAGTAACTGGTTTTTAAATGGATTGTATCGGTCGGTATACGAACCCGATACTGCACTTCCCAATCTGTTTCCCCCATTTGGCGATAACCGCGATAGAGCAACGATGGAACGTGTACGGCTAGACAGCACGAATCCCTTTATTCTTCAACCAAATCAATATCATGCTTACAAAAACATCCAACAATGGTTAGAAAATGATTGGAATGAAAAATTGAAGTATATCTATCATACAAGTTCTTACGCGGAACTTTCTGATGCGTATCAAACATTTCAGAAAGAATTTGATGCGTTTCTGAATGACCCGATAGGGAATCAAGATTTCTTAAACAAACTGGCACGACGTGGAAGCGAGGAGAAAACAGAAAATTCCCGCTATGTTCTTTGGCTTGCAGAAGATGATGACAAACGGTGCAAGACTTGTGGCAATTATCATGGAAAACTTTTTGATATTATCCGTGAGCCGGAAAGGCATCCCAATTGTCGATGTAAAAAAATTTATTTTGAAAGCGTCCGAACCGAGAAGCATTATCTGGTTGTTATATTTTCCGGCATTAATACGAAAAAAGGAAGCGGCTATATTACAGCATTAGGAGAAGAATTAAAAAAACAATTAGGCGGGGAAAAAGGGAACAATACTGTTGATTATCTAACAATCGCATCATATGATGATACGGATGATAATATTAAATTCAATGATGATACGATTTGGGATTCTCTACAGGTTTACCGCCGAGCCTATGGCTATGCTTCGATTTCCCCATGGGTATTTGCCAACCAGATTATTAACGAATGTAGTGGTACAACACGTTATCGTAATAATGGTATTAAATATGCTGATGGCTTTACTTATGACTATGTAATTTTCGTAGGGCACAGCGGTGGCGGAGTGATGGCAACGCGCGTGGCAGAAACGCTTAACCAGATTGGCAAAGGGCCATATGTGAATAAGATTATACGCATCGGTTCGCCGGAACTGAATGTGGATTCCGAAACTTATCAAGACCGTACGTTGGATTTGATTATGCCGGGTGACCCGATACCGCTTCTTCATTTTAAACGAGATAAAAAGGATGTACAAGTACCAAATATCTATTTAAAGGATATGGAATACAAGACAGTCAATCCAATTGAAATACATAGTGCCTATTTTGACCATGTGTGTACACCCGCATGTATGTATGGGTGTATTAATATTGATAAGAAAAAGGGTAACGTTTATGATACAAGAAGGTATGATGACACGCCTACAAACATGGAACGGACAGTAGAAGCAATCGTAAATAATGTTGATTGAGGTGTTTTTTATGGACGAACTATCCGCTATGCTAATGTTACTCCTATCTGTTTTTGTGGCGCCGGCCCTGCTTTTGGCTTATTGTGTACTCACCTGCTATTTTTTATTTAAACGGCAGCCGCGTCAGCACGACGCCAAAGGGAAATGGATTTTGGCGCTTACGGTATGTTTGTTTTACCTAATATTAACGATTTGCTTCTATTTATATAATAATCATTGGAGGCAGCTCTACTCTGCACAGCCGAGCGGCGGGTATAGCGGGACAGGCTTAAGTATTAGCCAGCTTCCTCTACTGTTTTATCTTGTTTTAACTTTGCCAATCATACTTGTTCCGGCAATGTGGGTACTGATTGCCAAGAAAAAGAAACATTTGCTAAAAAACCTGTTTGTCTATGTGTGGATTGGCGTATTTGCTGGGTTTATTTGCATGAACGCCTATGAGAATTATGAGTTGATTATGGGCGATAAGTATATCATTGAGTACATCAAAAAAGCAGATGATACGTTCAGTTTAGACCGCGCCAAGCAGCTCACACACGACCCGAACCTGAAAACTTCGGACGGCGCCTCCCTCTTGGTTTTGGCGCTCAAATATGAAAAGTATGACTATGCAGACTACCTCATCAGTCAGGGTGTAGACGTAAATTTTTACGATACATGGAGGGACTGGATTCTCAAACAGCCATATTACCTTTCAAATGAAATGAAGCAATACATAAAAAGCCGTGGCTTTCCGGGCTTTGACTTTACAGCGCGGCGGCTTAGCTTGGAGGAAGCAAAAGCCAGAACCGACACGCCCCTCACATTCATTCGCGATATTACACCGGAAAACCTTTGGGAAGAGGCCGGCGCGCAGCTTTTTGTCGCAGAACGCGCAGGAAAAGAAATTCTGTATTTTATTGCCGATAACGGCTACACCCAAAGTCCGATTGAAATTGCGCCGAGCCAGCTTATTTCCATATGTGCGCAGACTGCCCCGGCAGAGTGTACGATGGTATATTATCTGGCAAAGACGGATTTCGGATATGTGGCAAGCAACGCGCTGCAATTTTACAGGAATGCAGAAGTATATCTTGATACGGATGAGGTTTTACATTCTGCTGACGTTACCTTGTCGCGCGGCGAGGACGGAATGGTGTATCTGCGCAGCGAGGAGAAGCGGCTAATTTTGGAACCGTAAGGCGGGGCATGTGCCCCGCCTTGTTTATTTAGCATCCAAACGGCTCCGGATGCACCACATGGTCGCCCTTTGGGTCAATCCCCGCCATTGCCGCGTCCGTCAGCATAATCCCGCGCAAGACTGCGCTATGCCCAAACCGTCCGCGAATCCCGTCAATCGCCAATTCCAAATCGTTCTGTTTTTGAATCTTTACCGCCTCACCCAAAAACGAGAGCTGCACATTGTCCTGCGTCACCAGCCCTGTCCCGCGCACACCAATGCTGCGGATGGGCTTGCCGCTCGTGTGGTTTTTCTTGTAGAGGTCAAACGCCTTGCCTGCAATCGGAAGCGTTGCATTTGTCGGAGCTTCTAAGCCGCATTGACGCTCGTAGGAACACAATTCGTTGTCGCGGATGTGTAGTTGCACCGTTGTACACCGAAGGCCCTGCTCCCGCAGGCGTGCGGCGACGGATTCGGAAAGGATGTAGATGGTGAGTTTTACGTCCTCATCCGTCACAAGGTCGTGCGGCGCGGTAATGGAGTTTCCCACGCTCTTGACGACGGCGGCTGCGTCATTGGCGGCGACGGGCGAGCAGTCAAGGCCATTGGCAAAGGCGTACAGTGTCAATCCATTTTTCCCGAACCGCTTTCTAAGCCACTCCCCGTCCGCATGTCCAAGCTGCCCGATGGTGTGGATTCCGTATTTTGCAAGCTTGCGCGTCGTGGCAGGCCCAACAAAGAGCAGATCGGCAGCAGGCTGCGGCCAAACGATATTTTTGTAATTGTCCTGCGTGATAACCGTTGTCGCGTCGGGCTTTTTCATGTCGCTGCCGAGCTTGGCGAAAATTTTGTTGTAGCTCACGCCGACGCTGATCGTCACGCCAAGCTCAAATTTGATGCGCTCGCGCAGCTTGTCGGCCACGGTCTTTCCGTCGCCGAATAGCTTTTCGCCGCCGGTCAAATCCAGCCAGCACTCGTCAAGGCCAAAGCTCTCAATCCGGTCGGTGTAGTCGTTGTAAATTTTGCGTGCCTGCCGCGAGAAGTATAGATACTTGTCGTAGCTCGGCGGGACAATAGTGAGGCCGGGACATTTCCGCTTTGCCTGCCAGAGCGCCTCGCCCGTCTGTATGCCGTATTTTTTCGCTTCATAGTTTTTTGCCAAAATGATACCGTGGCGTGCCTCCTCGTCGCCGCCCACCGCAACGGGCTTGCCGCGCAAGGAAGGGTTGTATAGGCATTCGACGGAAGCGTAGAAGTTATTCATATCGCAGTGTAGGATTGTGCGGTTGGTCATGGAAATCACCTGCATAACAGAACGAATGTTTGCGTATTTATTATACAACGGTTGCCATGTTATGTATACAGGTAAGTTGTGGGAATAAAAAAGCGCCCAGCAGGGCGCGATTGACAATGCGGCAGTAACAATATATAATGTTACCAAGCAGATATGAGGTGTTTCGAGGACGGTTCGCCACGCTCCGAAAGGAGGTGGTGCTATGAGGTACATACTAAAGATAATCTTTTGTATGATTATACTTTTCATAGTGTTTGCCATAAAAGCAAATTAGCCGCCCTCCGACCAAGGTAAGCGGCTAATTTTGAGCTAATTGTCTTGGCGAACCGTTCAAAACGGTACACCTTGTATCTGTGTTTATTTTACAGCAGAAAATTTACTTTGTCAAGACTATCTTCGCGATAGTCTTGGAATTCCGGATTTTTTGTGATGGCATAACGGCTTGATACTCGTAATGCCCTTTCAAGGACAGAATAACTAAAGCGCCGTTTTCATCTTGCATATAAACAAGCCTATGTTCGTGGTTTATCCTTCTGCTCCAAGCTTTTCGATATTTCAAAGGCTCTGGCTTTCCCGTCCCTCTTGATATACCATTTCTTTGTATATCCTTCAGCAGCTCATTAATTTTCCGGATTATGTTCTTATCCGTCATTTGCCAGTAAAGATAATCTTCCCACGCTTTTTCGGTAAAAGTTAGGTTACTCATTTTCCATATTCTCTAATTCTTCCATAGTCTTTGTAACGACTTTCCCCTGTTTGGCCTGTTCCATACTCCGGTCAATCATATCCAAATATTCCGCGTTGCGCGCAGCCTTCATAATTGCATTGTATTTTTCTAAGCTCATCAAAACCACATTCTTTTCATCTTTTCTGGTGACAATGACAGTTTCATGCTCGTCTGTTGCCTTATCGCAAAAGTCCTTTAGATTATTGCGGATTGTGCTGTAATTGACAGCTAACATTAGAAACACCTCTCTTTTATTGTCCAATAATCTGTTCAACATTCTGTACAACTATTATATACTTTTATTTTGCTTTTGTCAACGATTTTTTATACGCGGTATGTTTTTCATTGACATACCAATCGCGGATGGTATAATTGTTTTATATTCAGTTATTTTATACTACTAAATATAAACTATAAGAAAGGAGGAGATTATGATGTTTTTCTGGATGATGAACGAAGCGGACTTCCTTCGCATATACGAAACTTACAAGGGTTTGGTTTACTCCATTTGCTACAACATTTTGCAAGACACCGATCTTGCCCTTGAAGCCGCCAACGATACCTTTGTACAAGTTGACCGCCATTACGAAAAATTGCGCGACCCAACCAAAGAGAAAAGCTGGATTGCACGCATTGCACAAAATCAGGCATTGTCCCGTCTGCGCACACACATCAACGCCGCAAAACTTGCCGAGTACGAGATAGGAGCAATTCCAAATCCGTCATGTATTGAGCCGGAAACGATTGTGATAAGACGTGAAACGCGCGATGAAATTTACCGTGCCATAAACGAAATGCCACAGAATTACCGCGATATATTTGTTTTGGCTTACTGTTACGAGTTTCAAACTTCTGAAATCGCGGATATGCTACAGCTCAGTACAGATGTTGTATATAAACGTCTGCAACGAGGCCGTTTGAAATTAAAAGCAATTCTTTTTGGCGGAGGGAGAGAAAAGAAATGACAATAGCGTGGCCGACGAAATTTTAGATACGTTGATAAAAGAAGCTGCAACGCGTTCTGACAATGATGAAGTACAACGCCTGCTCCAGTTAAACTTGCAAAACCTGACTCCTGAACAGGATGAAATGCTTAATCGTCGAATCCTGCGTGGTCGCCGCTCTCAAGTGCCTCGCCGCAAACTACGCCGGAAGGTTGCGTTGGCTGTGGTGCTTACTGCCACGGTTGTAGCCGTCGGCACGTTTGGGGCTTATGGCTTCGATACAATTTTTAGTCCGCTTATGGGCTTCGTTCAAAATTTTGCCATGCGATTTAGCGGGCAGCAAGAATCAATTATATACACAGCCAGCGGGCAAGATGCAAATATTTGCTATACGACATTAAATAACCAAATCGGCGGCTTGATTGTTCCCACTTGGATGCCAAAAGAAACTATTTTAGACACCTATACATATCAGGAATTGGAACAACGAGCACGACTCATATTTAAATTTAATACCAATGATGGGACACCCGGTAAACTGCGTATTGAACAGCAGGCCAATGCTCTGTTTGATGCAGACGCTTTTCGCATGGAGCTAAAAAATAACAACTTTGACACAACGGGTTATTCCGTCACGATTCTTGGTCAAGAGGCGTTGGGCTACAGAATGACATTAGAGAGCGGCGTTCTATGTACAGCCATTCTATTCCAGACGGCAGATTTCACCTACACTATCATGATTTACGGAATTGATCCGCCGAGTGAAAGCACAATGCTTGCAGGACTTAAAATGTTTGAATAAAGTGTCCAAAATAGAGGCTGTGCCCTATCTTAATAATAGAGATGTGCGCACGCCTCGGAATACGATTAGGAGGCTACAAATTATGAAACAAAAGAAAAAATTGTTTGCCCTATTGCTCGCAATCTGCGTAATGGTTGCTGGTACAAGCGCATTTGCGGCAGATACTGCAATCGTCATGCGCTCAACGGCGCCGAACGGCAGCGCCGTCCCCTACACCTTATATGTTGTATCGACTACGACGAACTTCCGATCAACTGGCGCAGGGGCGGCAACCTATACCCTTAACATGTCTATGACGCGCTCCGTTTCTAAAGCATACTGTTGGGTCAATGTGCAGAAATACCTCGGCGATGGCGTTTGGGAAACACAATCCACCCGCTATTACGAGCAATATAATTGCGACGAGCTCGACGTGGTTGACAGTATCAGTGGTTATCCAAGCGGACAGTACCGCGTCGTTGTTGATTACTATGCAACCTTAAACGGCTACACCGACTATGTGCAGTCTGCGAGCCGAAGTATCTATCTATAATGCATAACACCACGGGGAGGGCTTTCGCCCTCCC
>URQR01000062.1 GCA_900550065.1 uncultured Eubacteriales bacterium
CCGCTCCCGCCGTGCATCACAAGCGGGACATCAACCTTGTTTTTAATTGTTTTAAGCCGTGCAAAATCCAGCTTTGGCTGCTTTACATATAAGCCGTGCGCGGTGCCAAAGGCGCACGCCAATGCGTCAATGCCGGTTTCCCGCGCGAATTTTTCCGCCTTTTCCGGGTCGGTATATACGCTCTCACCGCCGTCCGCGCCCGATTCCCGCGCGCCCATCGAGCCAATTTCCGCTTCAACGGACGCGCCGTACCGACGTGCAAGCTCTACAGCAAGCGATGTATTCGCATAGTTTAATGCTTCCGCGCTTTCCGACCCATCATACATCACAGAGGTAAAGCCTAAATCAAGCCCTTTTTTAATATAGTCGAGGTCCGTGCCATGGTCTAAATGCACACAAACAGGAACCGCCGCCCGATCGGCCAAAAACAGCATAATTGGAGTAATTTCCTCCATTTTGCACAGGCCCATTTCCTCGTGTACTTGCGCATGCATAATAATAACCGGCTCGCGCAGCGTCTCCGCAGCGCCGATAACCGCCCGAATGCTCGCCAGATTCGGCGTATTAAACGCTCCCACCGCACACTTTTTTGCCTCTGCTAATTTTAAGATTTCTTTTAAACTGACAAGCATTTTCTATTCCTCCAAAAATTCAAATGAGATATGATATACCTTTTCCTGTCCCGGCTCAATCGTCTCTAAAATGCCTTTTTTACGCATTACGTCGCGGCCGTCCGGTAAACAATTCCCCGGTTCCAGCCCCAGCACGTACTCACGTTCCCCCATCATCTTCCACTGAGTGAAATAGTTCAGCTCATCCGTATCATATATTATTTTAACGCCTTTTTTAATGCTATCGTTCAGCACCGATACGCAGGCCTTTCCGCGAAGCGTATGATAGTAGCACTTTTCCACATAACCACGCTGCGGCTTCTCCATTATAAGGCAGTCCTCTATCCCTTCTTGTGCATGTTCGTCCCTTGCTGTAACCTCGCTTGAAGGAATTATAATCTTAGCGCGCTCCGACAAAAGCGGGTATCCGATATTGCAATGGTAGAGCAACTGAAGCGGGGAGGCGCAGCCGCCGATATTTTTAATCTTATCCGTCATATGCAGCTCATTTTTATCAAGCGGGCATACATATTCTCTCTCTAAAATCAATTGGTGTGAAAACAGCGCCGCGTCGCGTACAGTAAGACGAATATGAATTGCATTATTTTCGTAAAAATAGCTGAAGCGTTCGCATGGGGTATTTGAAATTGTTCCGTGTAAAGGCAGCGCCTCACCATTATCCGTACAAGGCGTACCAACCGACATAAGCCCACAGGTCGTGAAAAACCCGGCTGTAAATGACTTTAAAAATCCCGTGCCGCAATTATCATAATAGCTTGGCGACACATACCCGCAGGGGGCAAAGTAACCAAAGTTATCGCCTTTTAGGCTGAGACGTGAAATATCGCCGCACCGGTCCAGTGAAACCTCAAAGGCAAGTCCCGCTTCGTTGCGCACAGATAAAATCCGCATTCCGTCGGCCTTTCCGCCCGTTAGTCGCATCTCGGTCACGCCGTAAAGCTGTAGCTCGTGCCCTATGTATTTATTGTACATCTTAATTCACATACCTTTGCACAGCAAAGGTTTCCTTTCTTCGGAATTTGAGCCGATTTCAGCTTCGCTGAAATTGCTGGCAAGAGCCGGCAAAGGCTCAAAAACGAGACGTGAAAATTTCACGTTATTCCTCTCCTAAAATTTCTCTCATCATTGGATAGAGCTTTTTATACTTTGTAAATTTTTCTTTGTATATTGCTGTATTTTTTCTGTTTGGCTCAAAGGTTTTCCTTTCTTTCACAAACAACGCTCTTGCCTCGTAAAGGTTTTTACATAATCCCAGTGCAGCCGCCAGAAGCATGCACGTCCCGCACGCTCCCGCCTCCGCCGCGTCAAGCCCTGTCACAGGGCGGCCTAAAATATCCGCTTTAATCTGTAGCCATTCGTCGGACGCCGCGCCGCCGCCAGTAGCAAAAAGCCATTTTGGATTTATTCCAAACCGTTCCAAATGCTCGATGTTCAACATCATCTCGTAGGTAACGCCCTCCATCAGCGCTTTATAAATATCATAATTGGTATGCTCTAACGTAAGTCCGGCAATCACAGCCCTTGCATGGCTGTCCATATATGGCGTAGCAGCACCCGCAAAATAAGGCAAGACCAAAATATCCGTAGGTGTATCCTTTATTTTCCTGTTTAAGGTTTCATATACGCTTTCCGCGTTTTTCGCGGCAAGCTCACTTTCATATTTTGCAAAATTGTCCCTGTACCATTTGAGTACCGCGCCGCCCGTAAAAGAAAGCGCGTAGCAGACGTATGCGCCGTCAAAAACATACGGCACGACCGAGTATCCCTCGTAATAGAGCTGCGTGTTGTTTGGTATTGTATCAAAAACGGGCGTGATACACTCGACCGTACCGGTTCCGTCAACCGCCTGCCCCTCTTCAAAAACGCCCGCCCCGACCGCTGCCGCCACTTGGTCATGCGCACCGTTTACGATTACGACGTCGCCGTCAAACCCAAGCATTTCCTTTGCTTTTGGGCACAGAGGCCCAGCCGGTGTTCCGGCCGGAACCGGCTTAGACATGAGCGCCTGGTCAATATCAGCGGCAGCAAAAATTTCATCGCTCCAGCATTTGCTTCGGATATCAAACGCCATCGTACGCGCCGCTAAGGAGTAGTCAATCTGTGCAGCTCCGGTGAGCATGTATATGATGTAATCCTCCATAAGCAAAATTCTCTTCGCCTTCTTATAGATTGCTGGGCAGTTGTCTTTTATCCACATTATTTTCGGAAGGCTGTACATCTGGTGCGGCGTAGTCCCGGAAATCCGAATCAGCGCGTCTTCCCCCAACGCCGCAATCAGCCGTTTTGTCTGCTCTTTGCCCCTCGGGTCGGTATACAGCATTACACTATGAAGCGGCTGGTCCTTCTCGTCGAGCAGTACAAAGGACTCGCCAAAGGTTGTGACGCCAATCGCCGCCAACTCCTTATACGTACGAGCCGTGTCCTTTATCACCGTGTAAACTGCCGATAGAACCGTCATAGCATCCATCTCATGTTCGCCGTTTACCCTTGAAGCGTCATATTCTCTGTAAAAACGAGATAAAAACTCGCCCTCTTCATTATATACCACTAACTTACAGCCTGTTGTTCCTATGTCAAGTCCGCCTATTATCATCGCTTACTCCTCAATACTTACGACATCGTACCCCAAATAGTACCGAAATGCTTCCTCTAAAATATGCTTCACATATCCGTTTGCGACCGTCGTATGATGCTTAAATCCGCCGCGCGCTAACTTTATAAGCTTGTTCTGCAAGCCGTCGATTCTTGCGACACCGCCGCAGCCGAAAAACTCTTTTTCAATCATATCACTGGTAAATTCGCCCTCGCTGACGTATATCGTGATTTTACCGTTTTCCGTTTTACAATTAGAATAGGTCATCGGAAACGCCGCAATTCTTCCTTCATTCGTTCCCCATCCACACCCCGGGTCATCTTTTTCAAACATTTTGTGGGCGGTAACCGTACCTTTTTGCTGCATCAGCTTCTGTGCAGTAGAGCCACAGTGGAACAAAATAACCTTGTCCGGGTCGTCGCCGTAATTGTTGTTCCAGTCAAGACATGCTGCGGGCCCTTGTGTCGCCAGAGATAACGCACGCATTGTAATTGCAGAGCACATATCAATTTCGCACGAAGCAGTGATTCCTCTGTCATTCAGCTCCGACAACAGCACGCACGGGCAAACCCGTAAATACGTCTCCATTTCGTTCCAGCAGCGGAGCGCAATCGCGTCAAGATGGTATGCAGCGATATATTCATCAAGGACAACGCCGATTTTTGCAAGCATGATTTTCTTATCGTCAGGAACATTTGTAAAATCAGCATAGGCTTCAAGAACAGACTTTTTGGCAGTTACCGCTTCATCGTCGTCAGCCTTTCTGCGGACAAGCTCGAAAAGCTCGGACAAGTCAAAGCTTTCGACATTGATCCCGTGGCGCTGCATTGTAATTTCGTCAAAGCGAACCGTTTTAAAGGCCGTCGTTCTCGCGCCTATACAACCAATCGTAAAGCGTTTCATCCCTTTTACCACACGGCAAATTCCCGCAAAGTCGTGCAGATTTTGTGTAAATTTCTTCGAAAGCGGGTGCACAACATGCGGCGTCATTACCGTATAGGGAACCTCATACTGCTCAAATACATCTGTAACAGAAAATTTTCCGCAGTAAGCATCCCTTCGGTGCTGAAAATCCAATTTCCCAATTTCGTCGGGATACGCCTGCATCAAAATTGGAACGCCGGCGTCCTGAAGGGCGGCAATCGCGCCGTTTTCATCCACAAAAATCGGCATACACAGAATTATACCGTCATATTCGCCCTCATGTGATTTCAGCCATTTTGCATAAAGCCGCCCCTCGTCACGTGTTTCCACTGCGCCGTAGCGCGTGGCCTCCTGATCCATCATAATGTAGTCATATCCGGCAGCAGTGACCGCGCTTACCATATCCACACGCGCCCCCTCAATCAGCTCCGCCGGCATAAAGCCGCGGTTTCCAAAAAATAATGCAAATTTCATCTTATCGCAACCTTTCTTTTAGTCAATCTCTATGATCGCCGACGTGTATGCCGCCGGGAATTTTATGGCGACACCGCCTTCTGTCTTGTGTGTTTCAACCGATAACTCCAAAGGATATAAAAGCTTTGCCGCGCTGCACTCCAATGGAATTTCTATGCTCTTACTATTTTCATTGAAGCACCATACCGCCATGCGGATACATTGTTTATATCGAAATGCAACGCATATAATGCCGTCGCCAATCTTCGGTATCCCCAAAGGATAAAAGGGGACAGCGTCCGGTATATCGCTTCTTATTTGCTTATAAACCCGTATCCCCTCTTTTACAAGCGCAAAATTGGTCTCAGGCAGCGCTGTAATCGGTCCGCTGAGGCATATCCTTTGCAGCATAGCACTTGTCATAATGAAAGCAGTTTCGTTTTTCCCGCTCTCTGCAAAAGGATAGGCCCATACTCCCGCCTGCTCCGGCAAAACGGCAGTCGGCGCGGCGGCGGCAAGATACGCAGTATCGCGAAAATCCTCCTGGTCCGACACAGACTCAATATGGTGTGCCGCAAGCATGGCATAATCCATCCGCATACCGCCGCTGGAGCAGTTTTCTATAATTAGATCGGGGTATTTCTGTTTGATATCCTCAATCCAATTCAGATAGGCCCGATTGTGCGCCAGCAGTCCGTCGCCAAAGCTATCGGCATGATTTTCCGTACCGCTCCCCGCGTCAATGTTATAATCAAATTTGATATAGCCGACGCCATACTCGCCAACAACCCGGTCAATAACCGCGCTGGCGAATTGATATACCTTTTTATTTCTAAAATCGAATTGATACCTTCCCCGATCGATTACCCTTTTCCCGTGGCGCATAAAAAAGCATTCGTCCTCAAACTGGCCTACAATCGGGCAGTTGATGCCCATTACCTCAATTTCAAGCCATATACCGGGGGTCATCCCCTTGCTTTTGATATAATCAAAAATGTTTTTTATTCCGTTTGGAAACCGTTTTTCCTGCGGCTGCCATTCTCCAACCGAATCCCACCATGTGCCGTCCGCATACCAGCCCGCGTCCATGCAGTAATATTCACAGCCCGCCTCCGCGGCTTTGTCTATCACAGGAATCATTTTTTCCTCGGTGGGATCTGCCCAAAGGCAGTGCATATAATCATTAAAAATAACAGGAAGCGCACTGTTCGGCCGGTTGTTTTCAAAAATTAATCTGCGGTAGTGCGTCATTTCACAAAGTGCATCGTCAAAGCAACCGCCGACCGAGACACAAGCCTTCACGCTTTCAAAGCGCTCGCCGGGCGCCAGCTCCTTATACCATGCGTTTTCCTGCTCATTCGGCCCGCTGAGTTTAAGGTAAAGCATGTCTGCAATATCGCTGATTTCCCATTGCCATGAGCCGTTGTTTTCAATCTGCCATAGCAGTGTCCCGCTCTCGCTCAAAGCCGCCCCCATTGGCAAATATTCCTTTGCCGACCATGTGCCTGTGTTTGATACGGCAATTCGTTTGCTTCCTATCAGATTCGTTTTATTCAGGCCCAAATCCCACGGCGTGTACTCTCTCCAGTTCACTTCTCGCGCCCACGAATGATGCGGAATCAATATTTTTAACCCCGTTTCGTCAAGGCCCGTATAGGAGAAAGAAGAGACGTATTCCAGCCCCACCGTTTCCTTTGAAATATTTGTAACAGTCGTCCACGACCGCAGCGCCGCAACGCCGGTATAAAACTGATAATGTACAACAGCGTCTATTTTTCCGTCGCCAAGCAAAAACTCCAGCTTATTTCCGTATGTATTCTTATAGTAATTATGCTTCTTGTACTTTAACGCTGTGCTTCCATAGCTTCCTGCGTGCTTTGCGCCTAAGTGGCCCGTGGGGTTTTCACCACAGACGTGAACGTCTGAAATCACACACCCGCTTAAATCCTTTTCTTCCTTGCCCATAGGTGCTGACGAGAAATGTTTCAGCGCCACATCGTTTGATTCTGTAACTTCGAACACTATAAACATATTATTTTGTGAAAAATCAAGTATCATTTTATCCCCTCCTATTTTCTATCTTGACTTTACCATTTTCTTATGATATAAGTATAGTGAATAATATACAAAAAACTGTAAAAACGTACCGAAAGTTTGGATGTTTTATGTCTATGGATTTCGATTTGAAGCGGTTAGAAAATTTAATAGAAAATTTTTATGTTTTGACAGGGATGCGGATTGTTGTCTTTGACCAAAACCAGATCGAGATTACTTCGTACCCAAAAAGTAATTTTCTGTTTTGCACCCACATGCGTAAAAATCCGGATTTTCTTCAGGCATGTAATAAAAGCGATCAATTCGCATTTGAAAAGTGCAGAAAAACCCAAAATGTTTATATCTATCAGTGTCATGCGGGTTTAGTGGAGGCAATCACTCCTATTGTGGAAGACAATATTATTATAGGCTATATCATGTTCGGTCAAATTGCAGACAAAAAGAATAGGGAAGACATTGCAGAAAATCTTTCAAATATTTGTGCGCGCTACAACATTCCCTTTCCGCACGATAAAATGAAAAGAATTAAATACAAAAGCAATAAGCAGCTCCTTGCAGCAGCAAATATTTTAGAAACCTGTATCAGCTATATTTTGCAAAAAAATCTTATTAAACCATCAAGGATTCAGCTTTTCAATTCCGTTGACAATTATATTTCGGAAAATATGAATCATAATCTCTCCGTAGAAAATCTATGTAGTCAATTTAATATCAGCCGCACACGCCTTTACGAGACAATGAAGCCATATATAGACGGCGGTATCGCGCTGTATATCCGTAAAAAGCGTCTTGAGAAAGCAAAGGAGCTTTTAAAAACAACAGATCTGAGTATTGCTAAAATTTGTGACGATGTGGGATTTTCTGATTATAATTATTTTTTAAGAGTGTTTAAAAAGCATTATGGGGTTTCACCTAAAAAAATGAAAAATTAAAAAAACACTCCCGCCAGCACGGTTTGTGCGAACGGGAGTGTTTTTTATGCAAAGAAAAATCTTTGTTATGCCATAAACATGGCATAAACCTGAAGAAAACGCGGTGCGCCGACAGCGGTTTCTTCCAACGTCACACCCACGTGACGTTGCCAAAAGCGAAGATTTTGAGACTATTATTATTTATGGTCAACGGAAGCCATGTGGCAAATGAGGTCTACAACCTTGTTAGAATAACCCCACTCGTTGTCGTACCAGGAAACAACCTTTACAAACGTATCCGTCAGAGCGATACCAGCTTTTGCGTCGAACACAGACGTTCTCGACTCACCGAGGAAGTCAGAAGAAACAACCGCATCTTCCGTGTAACCGAGGATACCCTTCAGCTCGCCGTCAGCAGCCTTCTTCATCGCTGCACAAATTTCGTCGTACTTCGCCGGCTTCGCGAGGTTAACCGTCAGGTCAACAACAGAAACGTCCAGCGTCGGAACACGCATCGACATACCTGTCAGCTTGCCGTTCAGCTCCGGAATAACCTTACCAACCGCTTTTGCAGCGCCTGTCGAGGACGGAATGATGTTACCAGCAGCAGCACGACCGCCTCTCCAGTCCTTCTTGGACGGGCCGTCAACCGTCTTCTGCGTCGCAGTCGTCGCATGAACCGTCGTCATAAGACCATCTGTGATACCAAAATTATCGTGCAGAACCTTCGCAATCGGAGCCAAGCAGTTCGTTGTGCACGAAGCGTTGGAAACGAAGTTCATGTCTGTCGTGTACTTGTCCTGGTTTACGCCCATAACGAACATCGGCGTGTCGTCCTTCGACGGAGCCGACATAACAACCTTCTTCGCACCAGCATCGATGTGGCCCTGTGCCTTTTCCTTTGTAAGGAATACGCCCGTGGACTCAACAACGTACTCAGCGCCACACTCTTTCCAGCCGATTTCCGACGGATTCATTGCAGCGTAAACCGCAATCTTCTTACCGTCAACGATCAGGCTTGTGCCGTCCGTGGATACTTCATGCTTAAACTGGCCGTGTACCGTGTCGTACTTTGCCATGTAAACCATGTAGTCCAGATCGATGAACGGATCGTTAATACCTACGATGTCAACCTTGCCGGTTTCGATTGCCGCGCGGAATACGAGTCTGCCGATACGGCCAAAACCATTGATACCAACTTTAATTGCCATGATATAAAACCTCCTAAAAATTATATTTTCCTTTTGTGGTCACGCATAGTATTTTACAATATTTCTTCCAATTTTACAAGTGTTTTTTTGTTAAAAATTTAATTATCTCCATTTAATTTTCGCCTTCGAGGAAAACGCGTAGAATTTTTGGTTGATTTGCAGGTTTCACTGTGCCGTTGCCGTCTTCGACTTTGGCACTTTGCACGATGGCGTCAACAACCTCAATACCATCCGTTACCTTGCCAAATGCCGCGTACTGCCCGTCTAAGTGCGGCGCGTCCGCGTGCATGATAAAAAACTGGCTCGACGCGGAGTCGGGGTTCATGCTGCGCGCCATAGACAGCACGCCGCGCGTATGGCGCAGGTCGTTTTTCACGCCGTTTGCCAAAAACTCGCCCTTGATTTTTTTGTCCGAGCCGCCCATCCCATTGCCAAGCGGGTCGCCGCCCTGTATCATAAAACCGTCGATGATGCGGTGGAACGTCAGCCCGTCGTAGAATCCGTCTTTGACCAACCCAACAAAATTTTCAACCGTAACGGGTGCAACCTCCGGATAGAGCTCCGCTTTCATTGTTCCCTTCTCTGTTTCAAACACTACAATTGTTTTTTCCATGTCCATTTCCTTTCTATTCCGTTTTATATCATTCACCAATATAGCGAATTTCATACATGCCGCTTCCGCCTGTGAAAAAGAGCAATCCGCCATCTGCAGCCGCGGCGGCCTTTTGCGTTTTACTGCCGCAGACGATTTCCCAACTGCCCGGCTTTACGCCCGCAATTGCAATTTTATAGTTTGCTTCTTTTTTCAGCTCAAACCGAATCCACTCACCGAAACCAGCCCTGTGTTTTGCAAATATAGCCGCCCGGTCCGCAATCACCGCGCCGGCTGCCGTATCCGTTTCAATCAGCTCAACCGGCAGCGGCGGCGTATCCGGCACAGCGTCGCCAACCTGAAGCACATTTAAAAACAAATCTTCTTTCCGCGCTGTTTTCGGCGACAATTCCGCACGCCATCCGCCACCCTCATTAAAGCGCCCCGGCGTAATCGTTGCATAGTAATCTGTGCCGTTCACAACAGCGCCCTCTACCTTACTTAGCACCGTATCGCCCTTATGCGGCAAAAGCACATCGGCCGTCAGCTTCCCGTTTGCACCATGCGCGGTATTTTTATATACAATCCGATTTTCACTAAGCTCCGGCTCGTATAAGCCGTGCAGCAGCCACGTTTTTTTGAAGTTTTTATCAGCCGAAGCAATTCGGTCAAACACAATAAGCGTCGCCGGATGCGTTTGGTCCTTTAAATTCCAGAACAAAAAGCTGCGCGTATACGACGTCACCTTATCGGAATACGCACGCGTCAAGTCGCCGGACAAATATGTATAATCGGGCGTTTTTTCGTCCGGGCCGAATTCGTGTCCTAATATATCACAAATTTTCAGCGACGGATTGCCGAGCAAATCCTCCAGCAGGTTCGGCTCCTCCGCATCGCCAATCAGCTTCTGTCCACCGTCGTTGTCCGCCCGCTTCGTGCTATAGTAAAACTGCTCTTCGGGGTCAAACACCAACATACAGTTGTGCGCGATTGTACGCTTATTATAATTAATA
>URQR01000063.1 GCA_900550065.1 uncultured Eubacteriales bacterium
CGTCCTGCTGCAGAGTGCTCGTCGTGAACGGCGCATACGCCTTGCGCTGCCGCGTCGACTTCTTGGCCTCTGTGATGGCGAATTCCTGCCCGCGGACAGCGGACAGAATCTCCTGCACCTCCGCCTCGCTCTTGGGGACGAGCTTCTTCTTGCCCTTGCCGAAGAAGGACGCCTCAAAAGCATGCTTGCCCTGCATATCGGTCAGGATCGCCTGAATCGTCCAATATTCCTGCGGCACAAACGCTTCAATCTCGTCCTCGCGGTCACAAATCAGCCGCGTTGCAACAGACTGTACGCGCCCTGCGCTTAGGCCCTTTTTCACTTTTTTCCACAAAATCGGGCTGAGCTTATAACCCACGATACGGTCGAGTACACGGCGCGCCTGCTGCGCATCGACCAAGCTTTGGTCAATGCCACGCGGCTCCTTGATTGCCTTTTGTACCGCCGACTTTGTAATTTCGTTAAATGTGACACGGCACGGCGACGCTTCCTCAATCCCAAGCGCATGCGCCAAGTGCCAGCTAATCGCCTCGCCCTCGCGGTCAGGGTCGGTTGCAAGATAGATTTTATCCGCGCCCTTTGCTTCCTTTTTCAGCTTGCTCAGAAGGCTGCCCTTCCCTCGAATCGTAATATAGCGCGGCTCAAAGTCGTGCTCCACGTCCACGCCCATCTGGCTCTTCGGCAAGTCGATGATATGCCCCATTGAGGCCTCGACGCTATATGTCGAGCCCAGATACTTTTTAATTGTTTTCGCTTTAGAAGGCGACTCCACAATGACCAGCTTTTTTGACATTTCCAACCTCCAAAAATTACATGAATTGTCTCGCCCATGCACAGCCTTTGTAATAAACGGCATAAAAAGGGCGTAAAACAGAATCTATTTCAAATTGTACGACTAATTTTCAACTTTATACATTCAGCGTGTAAATTTTCCCCGCAAGCGCCGCGACAAGGCCCTCTAACTCCATCAACGTCAGCGCTGCGCCCGCCTCTGACGCAGTAAGCGATGCACTGCGGCAAATCTCGTCGACATGCGCGTCCCGCTCTATTAAAAGGGCGATAATTTTTTTCTGTCCCTCGTCTAAATGATTGAACCGTTCGTCATCAATCTCCGGCTTCGGCCGCGCCGGTCTCTCCTCCGCTGTGTTTAGCCGCGTCTTTTTTCCACCCGGCCGCACATTCGTCTCCACGTACACCGGCGCGCCGGTCTCCGGTGCGTCTATCCGTCCGAGCTCATAGCCATATTCTTCCAAAATATCCTGCGCGCACTCGGTCAGCTTTGCCCCGCCCGCCTTTATCAGATGGTGACAGCCCTTCGAGTTTTCCCGCGTTACATCGCCCGGAACAGCAAACACGTCCTTGCCGTTTTCCAGCGCCCAATGCGCGGTAGAAGCCGTTCCGCTCCGCCGCTTTGCCTCAACGACCAGCACTCCGCGCGAAAACGCGGCAATCAGCCGGTTCCGCACCGGAAAGTTCTTCCCATACGGCGGCGTCCCCGGCGCAAATTCCGTCATGACCGCACCGTTTTGCGCAATTGCACGCATCAGTTCATCATTTTCCGGCGGATACACAATGTCGATTCCACAGCCTAAAAACGCAATCGTCTTCGCGCCGGCACGCAGCGCGCTGCGGTGCGCAACTGAGTCGATACCGCGCGCCATGCCGCTCACAATTGTGACACCGTTTTGGGCCAGATCGTAGCAAATTTCATCTGCGGCCGCCCGGCCGTATTCCGTGCTTTCCCGCGCGCCTACAACCGAAATCGGCAACATCGCGCTCCAGTCGAGACGCTCGCCAAGCACATAGAGCACATACGGCGGGTCATACAAATGGCGTAGCATTTCCGGGTAGTCCGCGTCATCAAAGCAAAGGATATGCGCACCGAGCGTTTCGATCTGCTCCATCACTTTTTTCGCTTTTGACAAATCCTTATTGATCAGCGAAGCAAGCTCCGCTTCACCAATTCCATTGATACCGCGAAGCTCCTGCTCTCCCGCGTGGTAAATTGCCCCCACGCTCCCAAA
Organism: uncultured Eubacteriales bacterium; assembly: GCA_900550065.1. Classification (GTDB taxonomy): domain Bacteria; phylum Bacillota; class Clostridia; order UBA1381; family UMGS1253; genus Aphodoplasma. The sequence goes on from URQR01000063.1 coordinate 2,025, forward strand.
CCGTTCTATTAAGGGCGTAATCTTCGGCGAAAAGATGCGCGGCAACGTCACAAGCCACAGCCACAATTCCCGTCTGTCCATGCTTTTCGCCTCCTCTTTTCTATTATAATGAAAGAATCCATTTAAGCTTACTTTTTCTACATTACTACAAAATATCCGTTTTGTAAAGGATTTTTTTTGAAAGCCCTTTTATTTTATTTTCAAATTAATGTTTAAATAATCAGTGAACCTCCGTCTTTTAGCAGTCTGCGAACCTGTACAGTATCCGCCGCCTGTACGGCCTTGTTCTCATTTACACAGCAATACGCGGCAATGCCGGCGGCCTCGCCCATTTGGTTTAAGTTAACCATGACCCGCAGTGCGCCGAACGCCCCCTCGTCGGCGTGCAACATCCGCCCCACAGGTATAAAGTTTTCATACTTTTCCTGCACCAGCATTCGGAACGGAATCTGATAAAAGCGCGCGTGCTCCCCTTCTTCACGCCACCGGCCCTGTACGGGCGGCGACGTCCTGTCGTAGTGTGTTTCCATTGTACCGTCCAAATACAAAAACGAGATTCCCGCTGAATCGCTGTGGTGCATATCGACTCGATACGTTCCGTATCCGATTGCATCTTCAAACCGCCGCCCGGTCAGGATATCGTCCTGCGTTACCTTGTACTTTGTCACAAAATGACGTGTTTCGCGGATACCGAGCTGTGCGCATATATTGGTCAGGCCAAGCTTTTTTCCGCTATATTTGCGAAGCAACTGCAACACCGCCCCAATCTGCTGCCTGCCTTCTATCTCGCCTCGTGACAGTGCGTTTGCGTCTGCACAATCGGTGTCAAATACATGCGTGTCCGCGCGCAGGCTGATTTGTTCCAAGCCTGGGATTGGACTCGACCAGCCCCAGTCCTCACGCAGCCCGAATTCTGCCCCATGCGCCTGCAAAAGCGCCTCAATGTCGAGTCCGTCCGTGTCCCCCTGTAAATGATAACAGGGTGTAGGCGGCTGCATATGTGTGTTTTGGTAGCTTTTTAACCCCAGATGCATCGCCATGTCGCCGTCGCCGGACGCATCAATAAAAAAGCCCGCACGAATCGCCTGCCGGCCTGACTTGTTTTCAATAATAATGTGTGTAATTTTATTATCCTCTGCAACAGGCGCGCAGTAATACGTGTGAAAATACACCGATATTCCACACTCGCGCACGTAATTGTCGAGTGCAAGCTTGAGCTCCTCTGTGTTGAGCCGGTAAGCGACATGCGCGGCCTCCCCGCGCATAACAGCCCCGTTTTTCTCAAGCCGCTGAATCGTCTCAAAGGTCAGACCGCCGATGATTTGCTCCTCTCCATAAAAATCGTGCAGGCTGTGCCATATGTTAACCAATCCTGCCGTCGCCATCCCGCCCAGACAGTTCTGTTTTTCGATAAGCGCAACGCGCAGCCCAAGCCGGGCCGCCCGCACAGCGGCAAACAGCCCCGTACAGCTCCCGCCAATCACGCACAAATCCACCTCTTCGCAAATTGGCAGCCGCTTTTCCGGTTCTATTATATACTGCATAAAATCACGCTCCCTTTTTTCATAACCGTATTATATCGGTTTATTTTCCCTCCTGTCAAGTGCTGCACAGCAAATGAATTTTTCACGTTTTCTGCTTTTTACACCATTCGTATTGACAAAACTCTACACAGAGGTGTATACTGTAACAAATCATAAATAAATGATTCTATTTTGCAGCCGGTATAGACCGGGGATGGAGTTTGTTATGAACAAGCGTGCGATGCTTCTGACAACTGAATCGCAGTTTTTTGGCTTCCGCTTTAGCTACTTTTATGGCTACGGCTTTTTTGGCTTGAAAAAACTGAATTCAGACCTACAAATTTAAGACGCACGCGCTTATAAAACCATGTTTACAAGGGTCTGATTTCATCAGACCCTTTATTTTTTGCAAAAAATAAAAAAGATACCCTTGAAATTCAACCTCGAAAGGACGTGTGTACAAATGGTAATTATTTTCAAACCAGCTGCTAAGAAAGAGGATATTAGTAAGGTCAAAACGTATGTCGAAAGTCTCGGCAACGTAAAAGCACAGCAAATTGAAGGCGAAGCGACCACTATTTTGGGTCTCGTCGGCGATACGTCTGCAATCGACATCGATACGGTCAATCTCTACGACAGCGTCGACCGTATTATGCAGGTACAGGAGCCGTACAAAAAGGCCAACCGTAAATTTCACCCGTGCAATACGATCATTGACGTAAAGGGCCGCAAAATCGGCGGTAACGAGATTGCGATTATCGCCGGTCCCTGCTCGATTGAGTCGCAAGAGCAGATTGACGAAGTAGCACATGATGTAAAAGTATCCGGCGCTGGCTTCCTGCGCGGCGGCGCGTACAAGCCGCGCACCTCGCCCTATGCGTTTCAGGGCATGGGCGCGGACGGTCTTGAATTATTGCACAACGCGGGTAAAGTAAATAATATGCCGATCGTGTCGGAGCTGATGAACTTAAACACGCTTGACCTCTTTATGGAAAAGGTTGATATTATTCAGGTCGGCGCGCGCAACATGCAGAACTTCGACCTGCTGCGCGAGCTCGGCAAGGTCGATAAGCCGGTTCTGCTCAAGCGCGGCTTCTCCGCTACGATTGAGGAGCTTTTGATGGCGGCAGAATACATCATGGCGGGCGGCAATGACCAAGTTATTCTTTGTGAGCGCGGTATCCGTACGTTTGAAACGGCGACGCGCAACTCACTCGATTTGAGCAGTATTCCGATTTTAAAGCGCAACTCCCACCTGCCGGTTATCGTCGATCCGTCGCACGCAACGGGGATTTACTGGATGGTGGAGCCAATGAGCAAAGCGGCAATTGCCGCTGGTGCGGACGGGCTGATTATTGAGGTGCATAACAACCCAAAATGTGCAAAATGCGACGGGCAGCAGTCGCTCACGCCGAACGCATTCGACGAGCTGATGAGCAAAATTAAGCGCATTGCGGAGGTAGAAGGCCGCACCATTAAAACTTATATGTAAGGCAGGTACGAAAATGCGGAATTTAGACGAAGTACGCAAGGATATTAACGAAACCGACAAGGCGCTTGCGCGCCTGTTTGAACGGCGCATGGATTTGTCAAAGGAGGTCGCCGACTACAAACGCGCCAATGGGCTGCCCGTTTTTGACGCGGCGCGCGAAGCGGCTGTCATTGAGCGGTTCACCGGCTCGCTGGCAAATAGGGCCTATGCGCCGTGGGCAACGCGCATCATTTGCGACCTAATGAATTGTTCCAAAGAGTATCAGCGGCGTTTCATGCCGGAGGGCACGGCGCTTCCACACGCACACGGCGGCAAAATCGTATGCCAGGGCACGCTTGGCGAATATGGCGAAGAAGCCGCCTGTGCCTACTTCGGCGATACGGCACAAATCGACTGTCTTGCGACGTTCGAGGCTGTGTTCGAGGCGGTCTATACCGGAGGCGCCGCCTACGGCGTTGTGCCGATTGAAAATTCCTCGACCGGCGCAATCGGTGACGTATATGACTTGTTCACAAAATACGACTGTAAAATTGTCGGCGAATATGTTCTGCCGATTTCGCACAATCTGCTCGCCAATGAAGGGGCGGATATGGGTACGGTAAAATCCGTCTATTCGCACACGCAGGGCTTTGAGCAGTGCAGTAATTTTTTAGACGCACACCCGGACTATCACTGTATCCCCTACCACAATACCGCCGTGAGTGCAAAATTTGTCGCCGAATCCGGCGGCACGGACAAGGCCGCCATCGCTTCTATGCGCGCGGCGAAAATTTATAAGCTAAAAGTACTTGCGCAGGCCATCAATAACAATTATAATAACTATACACGCTTTATCGTTATTGCAAAAGACAGCATCGCCCAAAAGGAGGCGGATAAGGTGTCCGTTCTGTTCGGGCTGATGCATAAAGAAGGGCAGCTCTGCCGACTGATGGCGCATTTTGCTGACTATGGCGTCAATTTGCTGAAAATTGAGTCGCGCCCGATTCCGAACCGGAGCTGGGAGTACAATTTTTATATCGACTTTGAGGCAAACTTAGCGGACGAAAAGACGCAGCAGCTCGTCGAAAAGCTGCGCGCAGATTCCGTTTCGTTCCGTCTGCTCGGTAATTATAAAGCGGCAAATATGAGTATAGCGAGGTAATACAATGGATTGGATTATGGCGGCAATTGAAACGACAACGGAGGGGATCGAGCCTATTTGCGGCAGGCTGTATACGCTTGGTGTTACCGGGACGGAAATCGAGGACGCGGCGGACTTTAACGACTTTTTAGAAAATGATACGAAGTATTGGGACTATATCGACGAATCACTTCTATATAAAAAGACAGCACCGACGTGCGTAAAGGTGTATCTGACCGACGACGAGCATGGCCGTGCCCAGCTATCCACTATCCGGCAAAGTATGGCAGAGCTTGCAGCGCTGGACGGCGAGGGCCGTTTTGGCACGCTTACCGTGAGTCTGACAAATATGCAGGAGCAGGACTGGGCGGAAAACTGGAAAAAATACTACAAGCCGCTCAAGGTCGGAGAGAAAATTTTAATCAAACCGGAGTGGGAAGACCTCGCCGATGACGAGGGACGCACAGTGTTTCATATTAATCCCGGGATGAGCTTTGGCACAGGGACGCACGAGAGCACCCAGCTCTGCCTCGAAAGTCTCGAAAAGCATATAAACAAGGGCGACAGCGTACTTGACCTCGGCTGCGGGAGCGGTATTTTATCCATCGTCGCACTGCTGTTAGGCGCAGGATGTGCAGCAGCGGTCGATATCGACCCGAACGCGGTCAAAATTGCCAAAGAAAATGCCGCTAAAAACGGGATTACAGAGGAGCGCTATACAGCGCTTGCAGCAGACATTCTCTCCGACGAGGCGGCGCGTAGCCGTGTCGCTGCACAGCAGTACGATCTCGTACTCGCCAATATTGTCGCGGACGTGATTATTGCGCTTGCGCCGTTTGCAAGGTCTGTGATCAAGCCGGGCGGTACGTTTATCACCTCCGGTATCATCTTAGAGCGCAAGGCAGACGTTACCGGCGCGTTGGAGGCAGCTGGCTTTACCATACAAGCCGTTTGTGACAAACGCGAATGGTGCTCTGTTACGGCAATTGGTTAATAAAATTCAAAAAAATAGCCCTCCATAATAGATTATGGAGGGCTATTTTATTCCCGCTTTTTCACATTGAATCAGAAAATTTTTACAAAAATGTTGAACTCAATAGGACAAATATGATAAAATAGTCTCAAAATCTTCGATTTTGGCAACGTCATGTCCGCGTGACGTTAGAAGAAACCGCTATCGGGGCACTGCCCCTCCCCCGCTGCGCGGGAACGCGTTTTCTTCAGGTTTGTACATATTTATGGTATAGCACAATAAATACAAAACAAAGGGATGAGCATATGTTATTTGCAAAGGCGAAGGAGCCTGCCTTTTGGCAGATAGTAAAAGAGACCCCCGCCTATCGGGATTTGATTGATGAATTATTTTATCTTTATGACGCGTACTGTAAGGACGAGATTCCCGTTTTGCGCTACAGCAACTATAAGATTTTTTACGGGAGCGGCTCCCGCAAGGAGCACGAAGTGCCCTATTTTCTAAAGCGGACGCGGCTCAACACCTGCGCCATGCTCTGCCTGATTTATCCGGAGCGGACGGAATATCTCGAAAAATTACAGGATGTTATCTGGTCAATCTGTGATGAATACTGTTGGGCATTGCCCGCGCACGTGCGCGATACAGAGCACAATGACAACACGTTCCTCGACCTGTTCGCGAGCGAGACCGGCTTTGCACTAAGCGAGATTGATTACCTGCTCGGCGAGCGGTTTGATCCGCTTGTCCGCGCGCGGATTGAAACGGAGTTAAACCGCCGTGTGATTGACTCGTTTTTAAACCGTCATTTTGACTTTGAAACAATGAGGAGCAATTGGGCGGCTGTTTGCGCCGGAAGCGTCGGAATTACATTCATGTACCGGCGGCCGGAGCTTTTTGAAAGCATCAAGCCCCGTATCGACGCGGCGATGGAGTGCTTTCTTTCGAGCTATAAAGCGGATGGCGTGTGCCGCGAAGGGCTTGGCTACTGGATTTATGGGTTCGGCTTCTTCACTTACTACGCCGATCTTCTGCGGCAGTTTTCGGACGGAAAATATGACTATTTTTCACAGGAGCGGATCCGTACGATTGCTGCGTTCCAACAGAAAATGTTTTTACAAAACGATATTACGGTCAGCTTCGCGGATGGGGCGATTACCGGCTCGCATATGATAGGACTGAGCCACTTTTTAAAAGCAGAGTACCCGGACGATGTTGTTGTACCGCCTGCAAAATACCGCTCGACGCGCGTCGGAGGCGAGGGAGACGACGCAGCACGCTGGTGCCATGTCATTCGGTCGTTTACATACCTGAATCCGTCGTATAACACGGAAAAAGAGCCGGAATCGGCAGAATATTATATGCCGGAGTCGGCATGGTACATCAAAAAAACACCGCGCTATGCGTTTGCAGCGAAGGCGGGCGACAATGACGAGCCGCACAATCACAACGACATTGGTTCCTTTATTTTTGTAACGGACGGTGAGCAGTCGCTCTGCGACCTCGGCGCTGGAGAATATACACGTCAGTATTTCCGTCCTGAAACACGGTATTCCATCTTTTGTAACAGCTCGCTCGGGCACAACGTCCCAATCATTAACGGCGCGCCCCAAAAAGCAGGGGCTGAATACAGCGGCAGTATGGTGGTAATAGACGGCGTTGTTACAATAGAATTTGCCGGCGCATACGATGTAGACAGCCTGACGGGACTGCAGCGGACCCTGACCCCCATGGAGGACAAGGTTCTGCTGAAGGATTGCTTTACCTCCACCGCCCCGCTTACAGAAATACGGGAGCGGTTTGTAAGTAAGGCAGAGCCGGTCGTAGACGGCGACACGGTTTCCGTCGGCGGTGCGGTGATTCGCTTTGACCCGGCCTGCTGTACGCTGTCGGTTTCTACACAGGAGTCGCGAGCTCACAACATCCATAAAGGCTGCGGCGAAGAAACAGTCTACTGTATCGACTTTGTTCTGTCGCCGGGACAGACTGTCTTTACTGTGCAAATTTGCGCAAAATAATATTAAAAAGGAATGAAGCGGCACTATGCCAAGATTTTTTATCGATAAAACCGTGCTGTGCGGCGAGACGGCAGCTATCACGGGAGAAGACGCGCGCCATATTATAAAGGTGCTGCGCATGCGCGAGGGGGAACCGCTGACGCTTTGCGACGGCTGCGGCATGGACTATGCGGCGAAAATCACCGCCCTATCGGACGGCATCGTCACGGCAAAAATTGAATCAGCCTACGCAAACGCGTCGGAGCCGGACATGCAAATTACGCTGTATCAAGCTTTTCCAAAGGCCGGCAAAATGGAATATATCATACAAAAATGTACGGAATTGGGGATTTATAAAATTATCCCTTGCATTATGGAGCGATGTGTTGTAAAATTAAATAGTAGCTCTGATGCGCAAAAGAAAATGGGGCGGTATCAGAGTATCGCCTATGCGGCGGCAAAGCAGTCACAGCGCGGTATTGTCCCGCTTATCGGCGAGCCGGTTTCCTTTGCAGAGGCCGCAGCACAATTAAAAACATATGACTTAGGGTTTGTCCCCTACGAAAACGAGAGCGGAGAAACACTAAAAGCTGTCCTGTCGGGCGCAAAAAGCGCAAAAACGGCGGCTTACCTAATCGGTCCCGAGGGTGGTATCAGCGATCGTGAGCTTTCTGTGATACAAGCCAGCGGCGTTCCGACCGTAACGCTTGGAAAGAGGATTCTGCGGACGGAAACAGCCGGAGAGGCGGTTCTGGCGATGATGAATTATGAATTTTTTCTTTAAATTTTCTTATAAACATAAGGAGGATCTATAAAAATGATAAGTAAAGAATTGGCGGGATTGCCGAAAAAGCAGCTTGAGGAAAAAATCACAAACAGGGTATTAATCAATTTCGGCTATACAATCGTTGGCTACATTCTTTTGTATTTGTTTTACCTGTATGCAATGGGCCGGATTGGCAACATCCTTACATACCGTTATGTGATGCTCGGTCTTTTTATCGTCTTTGCAGTAGCGGCGGCAGTGCTCTATGTGCTTTCTTTTATGAATCAGCCAAAATTTACAAAGTACCAAACGAGACTGCGTAATTATGGCCACATGGCATTGGGTATCGCGATTGCAGTGTTTTACCTCAATCTGCCGTTCTATACGCAGTGGGTGCCGACGGAAACCGCGCCCGCGTATCTGCGTCCAGCGCTGTT
>URQR01000064.1 GCA_900550065.1 uncultured Eubacteriales bacterium
AGGCGTCGAGGTTTTAAACTTTGATACAAACCAAAACGGGAGACAGGCAACCGTGTACTTTGCCCTTTATCAGGGCGGCCGTCTCGCGGCACTTTATCCCGTGGATGTTACGCTGCCCGTAAGCGGTAGCACAGAATATGTGCGCACGGAAATTGCTCTCCCAGACGCGGGAAGTCCCGCGGATTATACGCTAAAATGTATGCTTTGGGATTCGCTTGATAGCGTCATACCGCTCAGTACTTTTATAAGCTTCTAAAACGAAAAGACGCCGGATTCTATACCGGCGTTTTTTTCTTGCAAATTTATATTGACAATTCCTACACCTGCGTCTATACTGGGGAAGTGTTTGAAACGCTTTTTCAAAATAGGGGGGCGGTTTTCGTGCAAACCGAACATCAAAAACCATCACAGCAAGTTTTTCTTTTTTTATGCTGGATACTCTATTTCACAAGTTATATCACCCGCTTAAATTATGGCGCGGCAATTGTGGGTATTACTGCCGATACAGGCATCACAAAAACAGCCGCCGGCCTTGTCAGTATGGGCAGCTTTATTACATATTGTGCCGGGCAGTTTATCTGTGGTATGATTAGTGACCGGGTCAGCCCCCGTAAAATGATTTTTTTGGGACTGTTTGTTTCCGCTCTGACCAATATTGCCATGCCTTTATGGGCGGACGCAACTGCAATGCTCGCCTTTTGGTGTGTCAACGGCTTTGCACAGGCTATGATTTGGCCTGCCATGATTCGTATTATGGCAGAGTTTTTTGATGGCAATTTCTTCAAAAAGGCCTGCGTCAGTATCACAGTCGCAAGCTCGGCCGGAACGGTTGCCGTTTACCTGCTGGTTCCGGTCTGTATCGCGATAGGAGGCTGGCGCAGCGTATTTTACCTGTCGAGCGTTTGCGGCGTTTTGGTTGCTCTAATATGGTTGTTTGCCGCGCGAAGTGCAGAGGCCGTCTGTACCACTAAGCCTTCGTTTGCTTCTGCCAAGGAAGGAAAAGCGACTCCGGTGGGTCTGCGCAAATTATTTACCGCTGCGCCGCTGTTTTCTACGGCACTTGCAGTCATTTTACACGGAATATTAAAGGATGGCGTTGTGACATGGGCGCCGACTTATCTGAGCGAAACATATGGCATCAGCGCGTCAGCCTCCGTTTTAACGACGGTAGTCCTCCCCCTGTTCTCAATCGCCAGTGTCTATTTCGCCGCGCGAATTGACCGGCGGTGGTTCCATAACGAACTAAAGACCGCAGGCGTGATGTTCGCTGTGGCGGGTGCTGCCGCGCTGATGCTGTTTCTTTGCACCGGCAAGAGTGCGGCCGCTGCAATCCTTGGTATGGCGCTTTTGGTTGCGTGTATGTATGGCGTCAATATTATGCTGATTAGCTACGTGCCAAAATACTTTGATAAATACGGAAAGATTTCCTCCGTATCCGGTTTTTTAAACGCATGTACCTATCTGGGCAGTGCGGCATCCAGCTACGGCTTTGCCGCTATAGCGGAAACATCCGGTTGGAGCGCAACCATCCTAATCTGGCTTTTTATCACGTTGGCGGCGTGTCTCTTGTGCGCGCTCGGCGTCCGAAAGTGGACAAAATTTATATCGAAATCATGACAAATCGTAAATAGCTGTTGCCTTTATTCGACATAAATAGTATAATGTACGCAGAGGCTATATTTTGCAATATATAACCGTACTATTATGTTGATACAGTGAGGGAGGCTAAGCACATGGAAGACAGGAATGATTCCGTTGTTTCACGCAGGATTGCACAGCGGCGGAAGCAGCGAAAAAAGAAAACGATTATAAATTTAATTATTTTGGCTATTATTTTAGTGGCTGTTATTATCGGTATTGTTTTTGGAATCAAGTATTTAGTCGCGACGTTTTCAGGCCCGGGCCATGAGGCAAACGCCGTGCAGACGCCAGCCCCACCCACTGTTGAAAGTATGATAAAGGAAGCGGATTTGCTCGCTGCGGGCTATGACTATGACGCAGCGATTGAAAAAATCAAGTCTTTCGGAGAGAATTACACAGAAAAACCGGAGCTTATGCAGGCAATTTCCGGTTATGAAACGGCAAAAGCCTCCCTCGTACGTCATGAGGATGTGACTGATATTACGCATGTATTTTTTCACACGCTGATTGTCGACACGGCAAAGGCCTTTGACGGCGACGACCGCGAGGACGGCTACAACCAATATATGACGACTATCAGCGAGTTTAACAAAATGATGGACGAGATGTACCAGCGTGGTTATGTGCTCGTTGACATTCACGATATCGCCCGCGAAGAAGCACAGCCTGACGGCACGACAAAATTCGTGCCCGGCGACATTATGCTGCCGGCGGGTAAGATTCCTTTTGTTATGTCGCAGGACGACGTTTCCTACTATGGATACATGACGGGTGACGGCTTCGCGACGCGGCTGGTGATTGGCGACGACGGCTATCCAACAAACGAATATATTCAGGACGACGGAACGGTCGTACGCGGCTCTTACGACCTTGTGCCGCTGCTGGAGGATTTTATAAAGGCGCACCCCGACTTTTCCTATAAAGGCGCGCGGGCTACACTTGCTCTCACCGGCTACGACGGCGTATTAGGCTACCGCACCTGTCCGGCCGCAGACGACTATAAAGAGTCCGATGTTACCGAAGCAAGGAAGGTGGCTGACCGCATGAAGGAGCTCGGCTGGACCTTTGCCAGCCATAGCTGGGGGCACAGGCTCTACGGCTCGTCCAGCGCGGCGAAGCTTGCAGAGGACGCAAAAAAGTGGGACGAGCAGGTTCGCCCAATTATCGGCGATACGGATGTTTTAATCTACGCGCACGGCGAGGATATTGCCGGTATCGGCAAGTACTCCGGCGAAAAATTTGAAACGCTCAAATCCTACGGCTTTAAGTATTTCTGTAACGTGGACGCGTCAAAAGCATGGGTGCAGATACGCGATGATTATGTCCGTCAGGGCAGACGTAACCTTGACGGCTATCGGATGTGGTACAATCCGGAGAAATTGGACGATTTGTTCAAGGTTGATGATGTGTGGGACAATACAAGGCCGACGCCCGTTCCGCCAATTGGCTGATAAATAACCGCTAAGCCCCTTTCTTTGGAACGATTCCATAGAAAGGGGTTATTTTTGCTTTCATTGACAAATCCTAAGAAATATGGTATTTTATTAGCATGTTGCATCCAACAATTTTAGATAAACGGGAGTCATTTTATGAACGCAAAAAAAATTACAAAGCTTGTCCTGCTGTCGCTGCTCGGCCTCTGTCTTGTCTTTGCCCTGTACATTATGGTTACAAAGGGCTTTTTTAAAGACCCGGCAAATTTTATCCAGCTTGCGAAAAACAAGATTACGGCAATGTATCATGACGTAACAAACACAGAACCGGCCATACAGGAGGAGGTTATTACGACTGCTGACGGGCACAAGGTGCTGCTCGACCGGCCGAAGGGGTACTCGCTCTCCTTCCCCGACCACATGCACTTTGACCTTTCTATCAGTCCGGAGCAAATTAAAGTCTACGACGACAATATGACCGTTGTAATTACACGCGAATGGGCGCCGTACGAGGACGTGGAGTGGTATATTGACAATTACATGAATCAGTATTATTTGGACGAGTATTATCAAGAATCGAACAGCATTACGCTGCTCGAAAACAAAAAGTATGAGCATAACGGCGCAAAAGCGCAGTTTATCTCGCTGCGGCGCAGCCCGCAGGAGCAAAAAACCGCACGGCAGAACGACTACTCCTACTTTTTTGTACACTCAAAAACCGGCCCGCAGGCGTTTTTTCGCGTGATGTTTAAGACGAAGGACTACGAAAAGAGCGCGCCGGTGATACAAGAGATTGTAGATTCCTTTGAAGAAATCAAAATCGAAGGGGAAAACGTATTCAAGCACGAATACAAGCCCGTCGTGCCGGATACATGGAACGAAGAAACGAAGGCGCTTTGGCACGTTGTAACGGACGAGGACGACTTTAAATGGGGAATTTTCGTCGACGGCGCGTACCAAAAGGAGCGCAACTACAACTGGCTGATTGATCTTGAAAAAAAGGTAGACTACCAATTTGACTTTGCGCTCCACTACGTCAACTTAAACGACGGGTTCCCGGTTGAGGAGCTGCGTAAATTTCACGAAGATGGTAAGTTCACCGAAATGACGCTTCAGACCTCGAATTTTAACAACGAAGACCTGTTCGGTAAAAATCTTAACTTTGACATCTACGACGGCTTGCTCGACGAGCAGATTCGCGCCTTTGCGCGCGGCGCAAAAGAATTTGGGCATCCGTTTTTGTTCCGCTTAAACAACGAAATGAACAGCGACTGGGTCAATTATTCGGGCGTCGCAGCGCTCTCCGACCCGGAAATCTTTATCGAAAACTGGCGCAGAATCTACGACATATTCCAAGAGGAAGGCGTCGACAACGCAATATGGATTTTTAACCCCAATGCGGAGGATTGCCCGCCCGCACACTGGAACTCATATATTTCCTACTATCCGGGCGACGGCTATACCCAAATGATTGGTATGACGGGCTATAACACGGGCGAGTACTATAAAGAGCTGTACCACGAAAAGTGGCGCACGTTTGACGAAATTTATAAAGAGCCGTACGATAAATATATGAAGCTGTTTGGCGAATTTCCGTTTATCATTACAGAGTTTGCGTCCAGCTCAGTCGGCGGCGACAAAGCGGCGTGGATTACGGATATGTTCAGCGCCATCAAAAACTATAAAAATATCCGTATGGCGCTGTGGTGGAGCAGCGCGGACTATGACATGCGGCCCGAAACGTATAAGCAGATTGCAAGACCGTACTTCCTTGATGAAACGGACGAAACAACAGCGGCTTTCCGTAAGGGCGTAGCAGAGTACAAAAAGCAGTAACGCCGCCCTTGCAATATAGCAGTAGCTATGGTATAATATACGCAAAAGCGGAGCTTTTGCGCTTGGAAAAAGCCACTGTCGGGACACTGTCCCTCCTGCGGCGTATGCCGCACCGTGTCTTTTTCGGATTTCTGCCACATTTATGGTATAATATTGAAGTTGAAATTAATTTAGGAGTGAAACAGAATGTCAGGACATTCCAAATGGAGTACAATTAAACGGAAAAAAGGTGCGAACGACGCACAGCGGGCGAAAATATTTACGAAACTCGCGCGGGAAATCACTGTTGTGGTAAAGGCGGGCGGCCCGGACCCGGACAACAACTCAAAACTTAAAGATATTATCGCAAAGGCGCGTTCTAACAATATGCCAAACGATAATATTATGCGGACAATTAAAAAAGCAGCCGGTGAAACCGGCGGCGATAACTATGAAGATATCGTATACGAAGGTTACGGGCCGAACGGCGTCGCGGTCATCGTTGAAACGCTTACGGACAACCGCAACCGGACAGCAGCCGACATGCGTCACTATTTTGACAAATTTCACGGAAATCTCGGGCAGACGGGCTGCGTCAGCTTTATGTTCGACCGGAAGGGTGTTATCATCATTGAGGCAGACGGTCAGGACGAGGATGCGCTCATGATGGATGCGCTCGACGCGGGTGCAGAGGACTTTGCGGCAGAGGAAGGGTATTACGAGATAACAACCGATCCTGACAGCTGTAGTACGGTGCGCGAGGCGTTGGAGGGCAAATACACCATCAGCTCCGCCGACGTGGAGATGGTGCCGCAAACAACAGTGGCATTAACAGCGGAGGACGACGTGAAAAACATGGGTAAGCTGCTCGAAATGCTGGAGGATAACGACGACGTGCAAAACGTTTACCACAATTGGGAAAACCCAACAGACGAAGAATAATATAAATAAAAACCGGCGAATCCGCCGGCTTTTTTATTGCTCTATTATCTGCTCCCCAATTTTATACACATTGCCCGCGCCCATTGTAATCACCATGTCACCCTCTTGCAGCGTGCCGCGCAATATATCCACAATTTCATCAAAGCCGCTCACATAGCGCGCCGCCCGGCCGCGTTTTTGCAGCCGCTCCACAAGATCGCGTGCGTGAATTTTTCCGTTATCTTTCTCGCGCGCAGCGTAAATGTCCGTTACAATAATCTCGTCCGCATCATCAAACGCCTCTGTGAATTCGTCCAAAAGCAGCATCGTACGCGTATACGTATGCGGCTGAAACACGACGTAAAGCTTCCCTTCGCACAGGCGCGCCGCCGTTTGCAGCGTACACTTGATTTCTGTCGGGTGGTGCGCATAATCGTCAACCACAACCGCACCCCTGCAGCTCCCCTTGCGCTCAAATCGGCGATGTACAAGTGCAAATGCCTCCAATCCCTTTGCAATCTTTGCGCCGTCAAGCCCCATGGCGTACCCCGCCGCAAAGCATGCAAGCGCATTTTTGACATTGTGTTCGCCGACTGCTTGCAACTTTACATGGATGATTTCTCCATCATATTCTACATCAAATTCGCCGCAGCCATCTTGATAGGACAAATTCTCCGGACAAAAAATATTTTCTTCACCGATTCCATAGGTGATGACCTGCGCACGCGCATCTTTGATACACTCCATCGCATTTGCGTCGTCGCCGCAGACAACCACGTATCCCTCTTCGTCAGGAATCGCCGCAAACTCTGTAAACGCCTGCTTAATATGGTCCAAATCCTTAAAAAAATCGAGGTGGTCGGCGTCGACATTTGTGATAACTGCAATTTTCGGAAAAAACTCTAAAAATGAGCAATGGTACTCGCACGCTTCTGTCAAAAAATAATCCGAATCGCCAAGCCGCATATTTCCGCCAATCACATCAAGCTCGCCGCCCAGCATAATCGTTGGATCGCATTCACCTTCAAGCAAAACATGCGACATCATAGAAGTCGTCGTCGTTTTTCCGTGCGTACCTGCGACACAAATACTACAGCCATAGCCGCGCATGACAGCGCCTAAAAATACGGAACGTTCCACCGCTTTAATTCCGCTCCCTACCGCAAAGGTCAGCTCCTCATTCTCCGGATTGATTGCCGCCGTATATACAACAAGGTCGGCGCCATTCGTATTTTCTTTCGCATGTCCTGTGTATATTGTAACGCCGAGCGCTGCAAGCTGGCGCGTTATATGCGATTCTTTCATATCAGACCCAGTGACCTTGTAGCCGCGCTTAACACAAATTTGCGCCAATGCGCTCATACTGATGCCGCCGATTCCAATAAAGTGGATATGTCCTCCCGGTTCAATTTCCGACAAATAAAAATCGTTCATACAATATACTACCCCCGGTTTTGATTTTATGCCGTTTCGTAAGCAAGCGGACAGGCCGCCTATGCATATATTTATATAAAAACATTATATACGAAACGTAACAAAAATAAAACGTTTTTCTTAAATTTTATTTACTTTTTTATGATATTATGGCTTCTTTCCCAATTTTCTTCAATAAAATATTCCTTAATCTTGCCGGACTGTCAATATGCTCAGTTTTCCGCTATACATTCTATTAAAAATATACAACAAAATCACATATATGAACCACACACGAAATCAAATTACCCATATTCCGGGAAAAAGGCTTGACTATTACAATTCTTTATGTGAAAATGAAACATAGAACAGAACAATGATTGTATCTGTGTTTGTTTCATCATTACTTACATGGCGGCCTCTTGTTATACCAACAAGGGAAAGGTGGTGATTATATCGTGGAAATTACAGATATCAGGGTTAGGAAGCTCAATACGGAAGGTAAGATGAAGGCTGTTGTCTCCGTTACCTTTGATAATGCTATAGTTGTTCATGATATTAAAATTATTGACGGACAGGAAAAACTGTTTATTGCAATGCCGAGCCGGAAAACACCGGACGGCGAATTTAAGGACATTGCACATCCGATCAATGCGCAAATGCGCCAGTATCTTGAAGATGCGATTCTCGAAAAGTACGAAACCGCATTAGCTGAAGAAACTGCCGAGCCGCAGATTCCGGAAGAGCAATAGGTCCTTTTCTTCCCAACTCGCTTCATTTTATAACCGCAGACAAGAAATCGCCGTAAATAACGTAATTGAAAACACAGGAAACAAATTCATACATAAAGCAAGGCTTTGCGGCTGCAAAGCCTTGCTTTTTCATTTTTCTATTCGCCTCTTCTATGCCCTTTTTGGAAAAAGCCCCGTACTCTTCAAAAACTTCGCCTTTTCCAGCGCAAACGCAAGGATTACCGTAAATACGCAGTCAACCGAATGATGGAAGACCGTAATACCAAATACCGTACCAAACAGGTAACTCAGCGATGTACTCTGCGCAAAACCAAGCATAGGCCCAAAGAGATACACAGATGCGGCCTCGCCCAATCCATGCAGGATAGCGCAAATAACAAATACCAAATAAGGGTTCACTTTCTTTTTCAGCATAAACGCGCCAACCAGTGCAAATATAATATGGCTCGCCGCACGAATCGCCACAATCGGCCCCACCGAGATTAAAAATCCGACTGTCGAGCCAATTACCGTACAAACCGCAACCCACGGACTAAAAAACATCGCCAGCAGGGTTGGCACATGCGCGGCAAATGTCACGCTGAACGGCTGCGGCAGAGGCAGCTTAAACGGTAATAGTGGAATAATAAGCGAAAACGCCGTCAGTACCCCAGCTATTACAATGTGTTTTATGTAGTCGTTTTTCTTAGTTAAAGTATTCCCCATGCTTATTCCCCTTCTCATTTTATTTTTAAATATTTTACATCATTGCCGATAGAATTTCAAGTGGCGGCGCCATATTTTATCATTTTTCTCGTTCTTTCCCGTCGTATAGAACTGCTATATTATATAAATCAAACAATTGATTCATGAATAAATGCGTTTTTTTATACCATGATAGTATAACTATCAATAGTATAAAAAGCTCCCTATCGTTTCCGATAAGGAGCTTTTCTGCTTTTATCTTGCGTAACGAATATAAATCACATCTGTTACCACATCTTTATTTGTTTTAATAAACGCATAATTCATACGATGCAGGGACGTATTCTCAAAATCCATATTTCCTTCCGAATCCTCTTCGTAACCGGACGTGCATATGTCATACGCCGACGCACTCTGTATTTGTTTATGACTTGCCATTGCCGGATTATAGTAGATAACATTTGCAGTATATGGAACAACAAAGGTTTTCGATGAATTTTCAGAAAACTTACCTGTTTCATCCACCAGAGTCATTCGAAGCCCCTTAAATGTATCCACTGTCTTTCCCACGTATCCAAAATACACTTCATTTTCCTGATTGCCTTCTTCGCCGATATATTTGTAATTTTTGGCTCCTTTTAGATCAACCATGTTTCTAAAGGACGTATAATAGGGAATCGCATTAATGCCCGGACTAAATATAACATCAATGTCCTGTACCATGCCGCTTTGGTCCGTACTGTAGAGG
Source organism: uncultured Eubacteriales bacterium (assembly GCA_900550065.1). Lineage (GTDB taxonomy): Bacteria > Bacillota > Clostridia > UBA1381 > UMGS1253 > Aphodoplasma. The sequence continues at coordinate 9,408 of URQR01000064.1, forward strand.
AACACATCGCCTTTTTCCATTCCCTGAATTAAATCCCTAAGCCCTCCTGCGGCAGTCAGCAAATCTTCGGCCAGCCTACCATTTTCCTAATACTTTATTAGATAACAAGGTTTGCCATTTATTAAAGGACTTCTCCACTCTTCCAGCACGCATAAGGACTCATTTTGACCAAGCCATATATCTGCGTCAAGAATCAGTGCAATTTTTGCTCCCTTTCCAGCGTCACCGTACAGATAGGCAGTATATGTTTTACCGTCTTCTAAGCTTTCTATGCCGGATACATGATAATCTGCAATATCTCTATCCGGCGACAGGAAGAATATGTTTGCTTCTTCTAACATTGTGCCAATGTCACTGCCTGTATTAAATCTGTTGTTTTTTGCGTCCCATGCAGCACCCGGTGCAATACCATTAAACTGAAGCGTTCTTTTTTCTGGGTTCGTCCCGGCCAGCGTAATCCGAGTAATCCTGTCATACTGTACCGTAAATCCAATAAGCCTGTCAGCCTCCGAATCGCCTGTCGGCGAAAGCTCCCGCCTAAGCGGATACTCAGTCAAGTATTCCAACAATATGCGTGGTGTCAGATTAACATTCGATGCCCCTTCAAACACTTCGGAGGCAAGTGCAAGCTCAGGGCTGATTTCAAATATATTTGAATCAAACATGCTATGAAGCTGACTCTTTGTATAATATTGATTAAGCTCTTGCATAACGCCATT
>URQR01000065.1 GCA_900550065.1 uncultured Eubacteriales bacterium
TTGCTCACATAGAAATGGAGCGTCTCACCCATCAGGTCGCAGGTGCCATCCGTACGGAAGGTGGCGGTCTTGCCGGTGGTGGAGGTCCATTCGCCCAGAATCAGATAGGCTCGCCGTTCCAGCTTGCTTTCAGCCGTATCGCGGTAGTCACCCACGCGCTGGTAATAGGGCAGGGCTTCATAGGGCTTGCCCTCACGGTACAGCTGCTCCGCGTACTGATAGCAGGCCTCATTGTAGATTTCCGGCAGATCGGCGTAACTGCCTGTGAGGTCATCCATGGAGAACCCCTCCAGGGCGGCGATCACCGCGGGATAGTCCTGCTGCTCCATGGCATCACGAGCGGTCTGCGCAACGTTGCCAAAGTAGGTTTCGTAGCAGGACTCGCTCTGTTCAGCGGCGTCGCGGTAGTCGCCCAGGGCCTCGAAGGCAGCACCCGCGGCGGTCAGGTCGCCCGCGTCGCGCAGCTGCTCGGCCTGGGTGTACAGACAGGCGTTGTAGCGCTCCTGTGCCTCCTCGCTGTCCTCAATGGCCGCGTACACCTCTGCCGCCGCCGCGTAATCACCCGCCGCCTCCAGTTCGGCGCCATGATGCAGCTGGATGGAGATCATCTCGGCCTTGGCGCGGTCGCTGTCGGGCAGTTCCGCCAGCACTTCCGCCGCGCCCTGGGTATCTCCCGCCGCCTTTAACGCAAGGGCCTGCTGATAGGCCGCCTCCTCAAACATGGCGGGGCTGTCCTGATAATTTCCCAGGGCCTCGAAACCGGAGATTGCCGTGGCATAGTCCCCCGCCGCGAGCGCCGCGCCGGGAACGAGACCGACCAGCATGGCAAGCGACAGAAGGCCTGCCAAAAGCTTCTTTCCTCTCATTTTCCGTTCTCTCCTTATGTATGTATTTGGGCTTTAAAGGGAACCCACCCTTATTACACATAATATGTAGTATATATAAAGCCAAATGCGAGCAATAAATACACATACATTATACCACCTTTTCACTACAATTTCCATACTAAAATATGAACATGGTGCAAAAAGGAACTATGCGTATATAATGCGCTTCATATTATTATATTTTGAAAAGTATAAAAAAACACACAGGTGCACCTGTGTGTTTTAAGTATCAATGATTTTTTGCGGTAAAGATGATGACGCGTACCTGTCCTCCATTGGTCAGTACTCGGTCAATATACAGATTCATTGAGGTTATTTCATAGCTGCTCAGGTCCTCTATTGAAACAAGATTATATGTATAATCGCGTGTGCGCAGGTAGATGGATACATCCTTTGCGAGCGGATAGTTTGTATCGCCGAGCTGTACCTTTTCGTGGTCAATATGCTGAAAGGAATCGTTCGTGACAATATGTCTCAGCGGCATGATTTTCAAAAGTTGATTATTTTGAATCCTTGCCATCACCGGCTGTCCCTTGCCCGGTCGTGCGACAAATCCAGCGTTATAGGTGCTTACTGTACCGCCAACATCAATCTGATAGGTCGAACTCGAGCTGAGCTTTTCTACCTTTGTTACGACGCCGAATTGGTACCCGCTCAGCAGGATATCGTCGAGCACAAGGAAGGAGATACAGCCGTTTTCATCGAGCTGCGCGTGCAGTACGTCATATTTATGGACTGTATTTTGCGGCAGGTCGCCAAGCTCAATAACGCTTGCGACGGCGTTTGGCGTTTCGTTGACAGCCGGCGCGTACTCAAGGTCGATGATTGTACAGTTGGAAGCGAGAAAATATTCGCCGATTTTATTGTGCACTACATCCACATAGCCGCTAATTTGCTGTGATTTTACGGATTTTGGTTTCATAACGCCGTTTTCATCAAATGTATAGTGGAGCACTTTCCCGCGCGACTCGGTGTAATCTTTATCCACTTTAAAGATTTGTTCGTTTCCGTCCGCGCCGAGGAAGGTCGCGTAGTTGTACTTTGTGCCGTCCTCTATCTTGTCACTGCACGAGAGCAGTACGCCGTAGTCGCGATCAGTGGAATCGCGCTGTGCGCCGACTGCGCCGGCAATTTTACCGTCTTTGCCGAGCAGGACTGTTACATAGGTATGAAACGCGAACGCGCCCGCACTGTCGTCGAACAGGCCCGCCGCCTGCTGTGTCTCGAGCTCGTACGTTTTTCCCGATATTTGTACGCTTGTAACCGCGGCCTTGTTTGGAAACGCTTTTTCATAGATACCGGAGGCTGTGTCGCAGTAAGCGTACAGCGTATGGAGCGCGCTGTCGTAGTATAACACGTCGTAGATGGCAAGGTCGGCAAAGCTTGCTTCGCGCCCGTCGCGGATGACGCGCAGCGCGCCGTCATTCCGGCACAGAGCGGTTTTGTCAGCCTCTGTGTAGACGGCCACAGGGCCGGTGAGCTCGTGCCGGGTTAAGATTGCGTACGCATAATTTCCGGCGTTGTCGGTATAAAGGTCGAGCACCGAGCCGGATTTGAGCTCGCTTTTCAGCGACGCAAAGTTCGACTTTTTTGCTTCATAATAAATCAGCGATGCATCGTCTAACGTAAGTGTTGTTTTCTGCCCGTTTTCACGGCAGGTAATCTGGCTGCCGAAGACGCTTTCGACGGCGAGCTGTCTGTGCTGTTTGGAGATCGGGTAGACGCCCGCAATTTTGCCGTCTTTGTCTAAGACGAGCTTTGCCGACGCGCCGGTGTTGGAAAACGCCTCTGCACAGACGCTTTTATATGTGCCGATCGAGGTCGCTACCTCGTCGGTGAGCAGCTCTTTATATTCCTTGTTCGTGGCGAGCAGGACACATTCGTCTGTAACGCTGTAGTCAAGTTTTGTAATCAGCTTTTCTTTTTTTGTCCCCGTGCTGTTTCTATCACACAGTAGGGCGCGGTCGAGCAGAAGCGCGACATTTTTGCGGTCAATCTGCTCCTCCGCCGTAAAGGAAAGCCCCTCCGTCAGGCCGAGCGCTGCCGCCTTTTCAATATAAGCGGCGGGATAGCGGTTGCCTATCTCAGCTGTACCGTAGCCTAACAGCCGCAGTAAAATTGTGACAGTTTCTGCATAGGTTAGCTGCGCCTCCGGACGGAAGCTGCCGTCCGGATAGCCGAAAATCAGCTTTTGCTGCGCCGCGCTGTTAATGTAGCTGTTGGCCCAGTAGCCCTCCGGCGTATCGGAAAACAGGCCGCCGCCCGACAGAGACAGGTCGGCGTTTGAGACAACGGTCGCAATTTTCGCCAGCTCAGCGCGCGTCAACGCGTCGTCCGGCGCAAACTGCCCGTCTGCTTTTCCGTTTAGAATGCCGTATTCATACAAATGCGTGATTGCCTGTGCATAAGGTCCGGCCTCGTCTACGTCGTTAAACGCCGCCTGCACATTGACCGGAAGCATAAGGCACAGGCTCAAAAGGAAACATAAAAACCGTTTTTGCTTCACTGTGCACCACCTCCAAAGGTTACGCTGGCGGGCGTGTTTGGCTCGATACCGCCCGCATTGGGGATATAAATCGTTACAGGGTACGTTTTGCCGGAGCCGTTAATCGCGCCCTCGCGTACAATTTTTTGAATCGTACCGGACACGGTGCTCGACTGCGCGCCGGCAAGGTCAACACTCACCTGCGCGCCCTCTGTCAGCGCTTGCATCGTTTGTTCGCTGACGTTGACGGTGAGCGTAAATGCGCTTACGTCGGCGATAGTCATGATACTTTCACTGCTTGAGCTGATTGTGTCGTGTACGCTTTTGCTTTTTGCCGTGACTGTGCCGCCTGCGGGCGCGTACACGAAAAGGTCGGCGTAATCGTTTTCAAGCCGCGCAAGCTTAATATTTAAGTCGCTTTTGTCGAGCACGGCGCGGTCGTAAGCTGCGCGCAGGCTGCTGTTGTCAATCGTCAGAATACGCTGCCCCTTTTGTACATACTGTCCGTCCTGCACAAAAATATTTGCTGCGTTGCCGCTGCCGCGGCTAACGACGGAGGACGACTGCGCACCCTCTAATACGCCCGCCACAGGGGACGACACCGTCCCACTGTCCGTCTCCACCGCTGCGTCAACGGATAGCCCCGCCGACAGGCCGCCGGGGTTAGAGATTGTAATTTCTACATTATATAGCACGCTGCCGCCGATAGAAGCGGTTTTTGCGTCGTAGATACGCGATACCGTGCCGGAAACGGAGGCCATCATGTCTGCGCTGGTGATGGTTGCCGCGTTGCCGGTGCGGATTTTTGCCTTTTGTGCCTCGTTGAACGGAACCTTTGCGACCAGTCTGCTCTCGTCTACGATATCGCCGATTTTGCTCGCGTTCACCCGTTCGCCGGTTTTTAGCGTAAAGTTGTGCAGGATACCGCTTGCGGGGGCGTAAACCGTTAAATTGTCGAGATTTTCCTGCGCGGTGGAGAGCGCAATGTTTGACTTTGCAATTGCATTTTTTGTTGTCGCAATTGTATCGGACAGGCCGTTGTCATCGATTTGGTAGAGAAGCGTACCCGCCGAAACCGTATCGCCCACCTCATAAGGGCAGCTTATGATTTCACCTTTGCCGCTGGGGATGACTTTTGCTTCACTGACGGGCTTGAGCGTTCCTAAATATGTATTCTGCGCCGCCTCCTGTGCCGGACTCTCTGTCGGCTGTGCCGTCTGCTGTGTATCGTCGCTGCCGCAGCCTGATACGAGCATTGCAAGTATGGTAACAGCCGCAATCAGGCCGATCATTTTTTTTGTATTTGTCTGATTCATATGATATACCTCCCAAGTACAAATGAAATATGAAAAAAGCGCGCTCCGCACAAGCGGATATCGGCATTGAGGGCCGATAAGCGATTTTTTGATCGTAAACAGCGCAAATATACTTTGCGCTGTTTACGTTACTTACCTCCCCTGAACAAATCGAGGAATTTTTCCCACAGGCTCTTTTCCTTCACAGCTTCCGGCAGTGTTTCCTGTTCCTCTGCCTCAATCGCAGGTGTTTTTACGACGAATTGAACGCTGTTTGGCGTCACGATACCCGGCGCGGCGAAGGAGACCACCTGCGCGTTTTCGCTCATGCTAATAAGGCTGCTTAGGTCGCCGCCCGCCGGCAATGCGCTCGTAAACGCGTTCTCGCCAGCGTCCATCTGGTCGACGCCATTATAGAGCAGGCCCGCACCACGGTCTAACGCGCTAATACTGTCGGTCAGCGTGTTCATAGATGAGAGCAGACCGTCCGTTCCGCCCTGTAAGGTGTCAAACCCGTTTTTCAGACTGTTCGCGCCGGTTTCCAATTCAAAAATTCCGTTATCGATTGCGATATAATTGTTTGCAAGCTGCCCTACGCCGTCGGCATAGGAGGAAAAACCGCTTTCCAGCTCGTTTGTCCCGGCGCATAGCGCCTGTGCCCCTTCAATCAGCGCCAGTGAGCCGCTGCCAAACTCAAACGCCGCATCGTATACGCCGGAGACCTTACCCACTCCGGCATAAAGGGTGTCAAAGCCCGTATTGAGCGTCTTCATATTTGTGCAAAGTGTCTGTGCTCCTTCAGCCATTTGTACGGCCGCACCGCCGAAGGAATTTGCGGCGGCGTAGAGCGAGTTTACGCCGGCTTGTGCGGTGTAGACGCCGTCCGCAACCTGCGCGGCGCCGCCCGCCACACCGGCAAGACCGCTATTAATACCATTGGTGAGCGCTTGCAGCGCCCCGATTTGCTGTAAATACGGCGCAAGGTTCGGGTCGTTTTTCGCGGCCTCTGCCAGCGCGTTTACAAGCGCGGCCTGTTGGCTGCCGGCGGCTTGTACGCTGCCGATGCCGGCTTGCAGTGTCGAAACGCCCGTGGACAGGGGCGACAGGTCGGTGTTTGCGCTTTGCAGCGCATTCATACCGGAAACGATTGTGCCGCTGTTGCCCGCCATGGTGTTGAGACCGGTTTCAATCTGTTTATAACCAGAGCGGAGCGTTTGCGCGCCGCTTTCCAGCTCGGTAATCGCACTTTTGCTCTTTTCCAGCTCGGTAAGTCCGGCCCGTACCGTCTGTTTGTTTTTCGTCATTTCATACAGGCCGCCGCTAACTTGGCTGATGCCCTTCGAAATTGCGTATGAATTTGCGTCCAGCTCGGACAAGCCGTTGCGTACCTGCGTGCTTCCGGCGCTGAGAAAGCTCGCGCCTTCGTGCAAAGCGTCAATGCCGCTTCCAAACTCGTTGAGCGCGGAAAGGACGAGCGGGGACGCCTGCGACAGGCTCTGCGCCCCTGTATTTAGCATGGAGAGCCCCTCTGCAAGGTCAGATGCACCATTTTTAAGTTGGCCTGTGCCGTCAATGAGCGCGCTGATATTCGAGGTGATGTCGGAAATACCGAGTTTTACATTGTCGATGTTGCTAAGGATGCCGTCAGAGACCTTGACCATCGCAATTGTGATTGCGTCCATCTCAAAATTTTGTGCATCCATTGTAATCGTATAGGTTTTACTCATGGACGGCAACACCATCAGCGTCATTTGGCGCGTGGAACCGACGTTTGCCCCCATCGCATCTGGCGCGTTGATGTTTTTGCATGTTTCCGTATTGACCGCGACGGTAATCTGCGCCATATAATTTTCCTTATAATAGGAATCTGCGTTCTCATTTGCCTGCGCGTCGATTGTGATGCCGACGCTGCCGGACGCACCCGCGAGCGCCTCCGCTGTGACGGGCTTTCCGTCTAAGGTGTAGCTGATTTTAAAATCCCACGGAAGGGCCGCGTTCGTCAGCTCGCCCTGATAATAAAAGCGGTCGGAGTTTTCGTCCACGTCCCACTCAATGAACCCGTTTTTTACGACGGGCTTTGCCGTCGAGGATAAATTTTTAATGTTCTTATAGTTGCCGTAGTCGATTAGCTTTTTATTACCCGATACGGTAAAAGAATTTACAACAATTGTGTTTTGGACGCTACCGTCGTAATTAAGATTTACATAGACGGTCTCGTCCTTGATGCTGCCCGCATCCGCGGCAAATCCTGTCTGGCACAGCGTAAACAGCGCGGCAAGCAGCAGGCATGCGCTTTTTTTGAATAATCGCTTACTTCGCATGTGGCGTTTCCTCCTTGTAGAAATTGAGTTTATAGGTTGTTTTATGAATTAGCCCGTCGCACAGGTAAAACAGTGCGGGCAGAACAAACAAAACGAGCACGCCGGAGAGCACCGCCCCGCGCCCGACGAGGATACCGAGCTGGGATATGATGCCGTTTGACGAAAATATACCGAGCATAAAGCCCGCCGCGGTCAGTATTGTGGCGGAGGTCAGAATCGATAGTGCTGTGTCGCCCAGCGTCCGGCAGGCCGCCTCTCTTTTCGGCATTAGGGCTCGGTTTTCAATATAGCGGTCGGCAAACAAAATTGCATAGTCGACCGTCGCGCCGAGCTGGATAGAGCTGATGATAAGGTAGCCGATATAAAACAGTGTTTCGCCGGCGAAATACGGCACGGTCAGGTTTATCCAAATCGAGGATTCAATTACGGCCAAAAGGAGGACCGGAATCGTCAGCGATTTGAAGTTAAAGAGCAGAATCAGGGCGATAGAGCCGATTGCGATTGCGTTGACAATACCATTATCTGTCGTGACGACATCCTTCAGGTCGTAGGAGTTAACCGTGCCGCCGACGAGATAGTAGCTGTCTCCGTAATACTTTTGCGCGCAGGCGCGTACCTTTTCAACCATGCCGAAGGCCTCGTCGCCCTCTACATCGGTATCTACCGTAATAATCATTCGGCTCAGCTCGTCGCTGACTAAATCCGACAGCGTATCTTTTGGCACAAATTCCATAGGAAGCGACGTGCCGACGGTTTCCGCATAGGACACAAGCGACGATACCTTGTCATACGCCATTAGCTCCTCGCAGAGCGCCTTTTCGGTGGATACGCTTCCTTTTGGCACCATCAGCACCATGAGGTTCGACTTGCCAAAGGTATCCTCAATCAGCTTTGTCTCGTTGCCCGGCTGCGTCCCTTCGCCATATATGCCGGAGGAACCGTATGTAAAGCTGTTATACTGTTGTCCGAAAAAAGACGGAATCGTGACGATTAAAAATAAAATCAGCATGGGAGTCTTAATTTTTAGTACGAAGGAGCCGAATTTTTGAAAAGATGGCAGCCAGCTTTTGTGCTGGGTTTTGTCGATGAGCTTGTAGCAGTTCAGCGCAAGCGCAGGCAGGAATGCCATGACGCAAAACAGCGAGATTGCAATCGCCTTTGCCATGATAATCCCCATATCCGGCCCGATTTTAAAGCGCATCAGAATCAGCGCGGCAAACCCCATGACTGTCGTCAGTCCGCTCGACATGATTGAGCCGAAAGACTTCATAACTGCCTTTGTCATCGCCTTTGTAACGTCGGCTTCCTCTTCGCGGCACTCGGCAAAACGGTGGAGCAGGAAAATAGAGTAGTCCATTGATACGGCAAGCTGCAAAATACTGCCTGCGGCGTTCGTCACAAAGGAAATTTCGCCGTAGAGCAGGTTCGTGCCGCGGTTAATCATAATTGCTACGCCGATTGTCAAAAGGAAAATCACCGGCTCAATCCACGAGGTGGTTGTAAGCATTAAAATCAGAAATACAAGCAAAACGACATAAACCATGATGCGATTGATTTCCGCACTCGTCAGCTCAATTGCCGTAACAGAGTCGACCGCCGTGCCGGACAGGGCGCACCCTTCGCCCGCCACCTCACGCACTTTATCAATTGCGGCCTCCTGTTTGTCCGTATCCACGGTGAGCACTAACAGCGCGTCGCCGTCTTTATAGTATTCCTCCAGAGTCTTTTTTTCGATAAACTCAATGGGCTGATAAATGTTTGCCGCGTCGTCGAGCCATGTTACTTCATTCACGCCGTCGATTGCTTGGATTTGCTTTTTGACGGCAAGCACCTCCGGAATCGTCTTGTCCGGCAGCATCAGGCGGGCGTTCGGCGTACCCTTTGTATACTGTTCGTCCATCAGGTCGAGCGCCACTGTGGAGGGCGAATCCTCCGGCAGGTAGTCCATAATGTTGTAATTGACCGGAACAGCGGTCGAGGCAATCATAGATATTACTGTCGCCATTCCAAAAACAATTAAAATAGTTTTACTATGTTTTAGTAGGAAACCGAGAAATTTTTCCATAGAACCCTCCAAAAACTACACGTGTATAAAAACTTGACAACAATCTTGTTATATGGTATGTTGTTTTGTAGGGAATGTCAAGAAACAAACCGGATAATACGTCAGATAACCTACGAATTTAAAAAAATGTAGAAGAAAGGGACGAGCAGTATGCAGGAAAATAAAAAGGGAGACCTGCGGATTCGGAGAACGTACAAGCTGTTGTCGGAGGCGCTGACAAAGCTGATGTACAAGCGGCCGTTCGAAAAAATCAGCGTCAAGGACATCTGTGACGAGGCAATGGTACACCGTACGACGTTTTATGCGCATTTTACGGACAAATACGACTTGCTGCGCTATTGCATGAATGAATTAGAAATGCCGTTTGACATCAGCGAGATTGAAGAAAACAGCTTTACGGGCTATAAGAATTATTATATGAAGGTTGCGCGCGCAATTTTACAGCAGGTACGCGCGAATAAGGAATTTTATGAGATTTGTCTGCAAAAAAACAGAGATGAGTCGTTTATTACAAAAATGCAGTACGCGCTTACCGACAGGATTCGGGAAACGCTCGAGCAGAGCATTCGTAAGGGGATAAAGCTCGAAATACCGGTCGATTTTTTGGCGAGCTTTTACTCGGGCGCGTGCATTAACGTAATTTTCTGGTGGCTGGAAAACGATATGCCGATCTCGATTGACACACTTTTAACCTATTTCGACGCAATGATTCGGGAAATAAAAATTGAAGCGTGAGGCGTATTACCGTTTGTTCATGTGCGTTTTGGCGTAGCGGCTGCGGTAAGCGGTAGGCGTCGTTTTTTCGTGGTATTGATAGAAATTGACAAAGGATACCGTGTCGGGAAAGCCGAGCT
>URQR01000066.1 GCA_900550065.1 uncultured Eubacteriales bacterium
ACAAAGCAAAAGCCCAGCCCGCCCGCCGCCTGTACCACACCCAGCATAAACGCCACGGCTGAAAAGTGAATCTCGCCCGTTCGGTAGCCGAGGTAGACGATTGTTGTACCATACAAAAACGCGCTTAAAAGCGAATACACGTCGCCAATATTGAAGGAAAATCCGCTGTGTAAAATACCGGACAGGACCACCATACCGCTCATACAGACCGCAATCGACAAAAAGTTGCGCCCCGCCGGCTTTTTCCCGGCCAATATCCACGCTAAAAACGGAACCATAACCACGTAGGTTGACGCTAAAAAGGCGTTGTTCGACGGCGTAGTATATTGTACGCCGACCGTCTGCAAAAACATACCGCCAAAGTTACAAAGCCCGGCGACAAGCCCGACCAGCAAATCCTTTTGGTTCATTTTTTTGATATGCTTGTAAAAAAAGAGCAGGGACAAAGCAGCGAAAATTCCGCCGCGAAAAAAGTTTACCAGCCCTGCTGAAAGCCCCAAATCGAGGCATAGCTTCACTACAATAAAGCCCGAACCCCAAAACACCGCAATTAAAAGCAGCAAAAGGTTCGCCGTCGTTTTTTTCATACAGCCACCACGTCCAGTTTGTTAATTTCCTGTCCGTAGTTTGTCCAAAATTTTTACAAAATAATCGGGAAGCGGCGCAGTAAACTGCATTTTTTCGCGCGTCGCCGGATGAATAAATTCAATTTTTTGCGCGTGCAGGAGTTGTCCCTCAAGACGAAACGCCTCTTTTTTAATACCATAGGTTTTATCGCCTACAACGCTGTGGCCGATATAGGCCATATGAACGCGGATTTGGTGCGTACGCCCGGTTTGCAGCTTACACGTTACGAGCGTATACCGTCCAAACCGCTCGCGCACCGTTACATGCGTCACCGCCTCGCGCGAATTTTTGGCCGTCACGCACATTTTTTTGCGGTCGGACGGACTGCGCCCAATCGGATAATCAAGCGTTAAGGTATCCTGCTTGATATTACCGTTCACAAGCGCGGCATACTCGCGCGACAGACTCCTGTCCTTTAATTGCTCCGACAAAAACAGGTGCGCCGCGTCGTTTTTCGCCACAAGCAGCAGACCGGACGTATCCTTGTCAATCCGGTGCACAATACCGGGCCGCATCACGCCGCCGATACCCGAGAGGCTGTCCTTACAGTGCTCCATCAGCGCATTGACGAGCGTTCCGTCGTAGTTACCCGGCGCAGGATGGACAACCATACCCTGTGGCTTGTTAATAACAAGCAGGTCGTTGTCCTCATACACGATGTCGAGTGGGATGTCCTGCGCTTCCACGCGGTATTCCTGCGCCGGTGGGAGGATTACGCGTATCTCCTCCCCCGGCACTACCTTATATTTTTTGTTCAGCGCCGTACCGTCTTTTGTTACGAGACCCGCCTCAATGAGCTTTACCGCGTGCGAGCGCGACAAAGAAAGGGCCGCGCCGCCCACAAACGCGTCGAGCCGCTTGCCCCCGTCCTGCTCCTGCACTTTCAGTAAAATTTCCTCACTCATCCGACTCCACCTGTCTCTTGTCCGGCTGCGGCTTGTCCAAAAACAACAGAAAAATCACAAGCAGCGCGCCGCCCACACAAACACACACATCCGCAAGATTAAAGCACGGAAATTCAACAAACAAAACGTGTAAAAAGTCCGTGACATAGCCAAAAAACAGCCGGTCAATTAAATTTCCAACGCCGCCGGCAAAAATCAGCGCAACTGACAAAAGAAACATCGGGTGGCGTTTTTTTGTTTTCAGCGCGTAGAATAGAATCACGCCGAGCACCACTACCGTCATGCCAATCAGCAGCCAGCGCGTATCCTGCAAAATCCCAAACGCTGCGCCTCTGTTTTCCACATACGCAAAATCCATGATATACGGAATAAAGTCTATTGTTTTTCCATGCGCAAGCGCACCCTTTGCCCAAAACTTTGTAATCTGGTCTAAAACGACCAGCAGTACCCCCAATAATGTATAGAACATGCCGTAACCGCCTTATGATTTATTCCAATACCGCCTCAACCGCTCGCACAATCTCCGCATGTGTCACATCGGTGTATATCTGTGCCGCGCCCATCCGGCGAGGCAGGATAAACTTTAGTTGTCCGTTTTCCTTCTTTTTGTCGTTTTTCATATAGCTGAGCCCCCGTCTTTACAGGCAAGCCGTAGACCCGTAAAAGCGCCGTACATTGCTCGACGTCCTGCTCACTGACGTATCCCCGCTCCAGCGCAATTTTCAATGCGCCAATCATACCGAGCGCAACACATTCGCCGTGCAGCAGCTCAAACCCCTTTGCGCTCTCGACTCCATGCCCAACCGTATGGCCAAAATTGAGAATTGCACGCAGTCCGGTTTCCGTTTCGTCCTGCTGGACAACAGATGCCTTCACCGCACAGCAATTGTAGATAATTGTCTGCATCGTTTCCGGGTCGAGTGCGCCGGCCTTTTCCTTATTTTCCTCTAAATATTGCAGAAATGCGGCGTTTTTAATCACGCCGTACTTAATCACCTCCGCCATTCCGGCAGAAAACTCGCGTTTTGGAAGTGTTTTCAACGTATTTGTGTTAATATAAACCAGCGCGGGCTGTAAAAACGCCCCAACTATATTCTTTACACCACTGTAGTCGATTCCGACCTTACCGCCGACGCTGCTGTCCGTCTGCGCCAAAAGCGTCGTCGGAACCTGCACAAACCGCACACCGCGCATATACGTCGCCGCGGCAAACCCCGCCATGTCGCCAATTACGCCGCCGCCAAGTGCGATAATTGTACTTTTTCGGTCCATTCCATGTTGGATGCAAGCGTCATAAATCGTTTGCAGTACGCCGATATTCTTGCTCTGTTCGCCCGCCTCTATGACGATATCGGCCGTATTTTCCCGGGCAATCCCCGCACAGTATATAAGCCGCCGTATTTCGTCAAGATAAAGCGGTGCAACCCTCGTATCCGTCACAATCAGCACTTTCCCGCCGTTTACAGAAGCAAATTCGCGCGGGAACTCCGCAAAGGAATCGCTGATAACAATATTATAGCTTCTTTTATCAAAATCAAGATGTAGTTTTTGCATCGTTTTCCCCCATTTCTGCCGTACTATTCTCTATTCGCCCTTTTCGCTTCTAACCTTATCTTTCGATTTCTAATTATGATTACGAGAATCACCTGAATGACGGAGAGCACAACACTAATGATGCTCAGCAAACCTGCAATCATAATGAAAGTGTCGACAACATTTGCATCCTTAATTCCATAAAATCCAAAGAAAGCATAACAATCATCTGTAAATTCACCGTCCGGCAGCAAAAGATTTGACAAAATATACACAATATAAATACTATAATTCAACCAGCGCATATTGGAGTGCGATTCAATATGCTGTCCGTAGAAATCATTTGCCAAAAAGAAAATAATCGATTGCATAAATGGCATATAAAAAGTAAATAACCGCAATACACCAAGATTTGTAATCCATGAAATCCCCACAAGGATAACGCAGCCAACCGACCAAAGGTCACGTTTTAATCTTTCCTTATCAAAATATGTTTCATCTAAATTAACTTTGTGCGAATAGATTATTTCCAATATTTCTCCTACTACGAATAGAATCAGACAACATATAACCCCCACAATATCAGTAATTATTGCACTATCAAGTACACGCATTTCAATATTATAGATTCCAAAACCCTCCCATAAAGCAAAACTGAAGGGAAGGCAGACCCCTGCCTTCCCCACAATCTGCCGTTTCAGCTTATTTTTCTATATCGGAAACAACGCCCGCGCAACGCTTACACAGCGTCGGATGCGCCGTATCGCTACCGATGTCGTCGGTGTAAATCCAGCACCGCTCGCACTTCTCGCCCGCCGCCGGTGCAACCAGCGTCTTCACGGTCTCGCCGTCCACGGCGTCCGCGCCCGCCTGTGCCATATCGGCAAGCGTAACACGCGACACAATAAATACCGCAGCAAGCTCGTCTTTCATCCCTTCTAAAAACGCTTTCATTTTTTCATCCGCATATACCGTGATATCCGCCGCAAGCGACTGTCCAATCACCTTATTTGCGCGTGCTTCCTCCAGCGCCTTTAAAACATCAGCGCGAACCGCGATTACCTTATCCCACTTTTCCGCAAGCGCAGCGTCGACATATTATTCGTCATACTCCGGCATCCGGTTAAAGAGCACACTCTCCGTATCGTGCGATGCAAGATGCGGCAAATGCGACCAGATTTCCTCCGTCGTATAGGCCAATACCGGCGCAAGAAGGCGCGTAACCGCGTCTAAGATTAGATACATCGCCGTCTGTGCACTGCGGCGCTTTACGCCGTCCGCCTGTTCGGTATATAACCTATCCTTGATAATATCAAGATAAAAGCTGCTCATATCAACCACGCAGAAATTATGCACCGTATGGTAGAGCACATGATACTCGTACGCATCATACGCCGCGAGCGCTTTTTTCACAACCTCGTTCAGACGCATCAGCGCCCAACGGTCGAGCTCAAGCATATCTTTATAGTCCACCATGTCGCCGTTCGGGTCAAAATCGGACAGGTTGCCTAAAATATAGCGCGCCGTATTACGGATTTTACGGTAGCCTTCGGAGAGCTGCTTTAACATATCGTCCGAGATTTTGATGTCGCTCTTAAAGTCGGATGACGCAACCCACAGGCGCAGGATTTCCGCGCCGTACTTTTTTACGATATCCATCGGCGAAACGGAATTCCCCTTCGACTTGGACATCTTTTTCCCGTCGCCGTCCACAACGAACCCATGCGTCAGCACCTCGCTGTACGGCGCGCAGCCGCGCGTCGCAACGCTTGTCAAAAGCGACGACTGGAACCAGCCACGGTACTGGTCGTGGCCTTCAAGGTACAAATCCGGCGGCCAAGACAAATCCGGGTGCGTTTCGCAGACCGCCATATGCGACGAGCCGCTGTCGAACCACACGTCCATAATGTCTTTTTCCTTTGTAAACTCTGTGCAGCCGCACGCTTCACACGCAAAGCCGTCGCCTAATATCTCTTTTGCGTCTAGTGCGTACCATGCGTCCGACCCCTTCTGGCGTACTACATCGGCAATACGCTGAATCGTTTCATGATTGATAAGCTCTTTGCCGCATTCTTTACAATAGAAAATCGGAATCCCAACGCCCCACATCCGCTGACGCGAAATACACCAGTCGTTGCGGTCGCGCACCATCGACGTAATACGGTCCTTGCCCCACGCGGGCGTCCACTTTACCTTGTCAATCGCGTCAACAGCCGCGTCCTTAATCTTGTCGACCGACGCAAACCACTGCTCCGCCGCGCGGAAAATAATCGGGTCGTCACAACGCCAGCAATGCGGATATTGGTGGATGATTTCCACCGCCGCAAGCAAGCTGTCCGTCTCTTTTAGCTTTTCTAATATTTTTTCGTTGGATTCTTCGTAATATAACCCTTCAAACTCGCCCGCAAGCTCGTTTAAATATCCTCTCGCATCAACGGGCACAACCGTTTCTACCTTGTCGTAGTTCAGGCACGCGATATAGTCCTCTACGCCGTGGCCCGGCGCAGTGTGGACGCAGCCCGTGCCGGCGTCGAGCGTAACGTGGTCACCTAAGATAACAAGCGACTCGCGGTCGATAAACGGGTGCTGGCAGGTGATAAATTCGAGATCGCGGCCGAGATACTCGCCCACAATTTCATAGTGCTCAATCCCCGTTGCAGCGCAAACGCTGTCAATCAGCTCTTTTGCTACAATATAGGTTTCGCCCTCGTTTACCTTAATTGCTGCATATTCAAAATCAGGATTTAAGCAGATTGCAACGTTGCCCGGCAGCGTCCATGTCGTCGTCGTCCAAATGACAAAGTACACGTTGCCAAGCCCGTCAAACTTACCCTTTCCATCCTTTACTGCAAACTTTACATAAATCGACTTCGTCTTGTCCTCTGCGTACTCAATTTCCGCCTCGGCAAGCGCCGTCTCACATTTCGGACACCAATATACCGGCTTTAAGCCCTTGTAAATCAGTCCCTTTTCCGCCATCTCGCCAAAAATCTCAATTTGCTTCGCTACAAAGTCGTTCGTATACGTCAGATACGGACGGTCCCAGTCACCCAGTACGCCCAAACGCTTAAACTGCTCCTTCTGGTTGTTGACATACTTTTGCGCAAACTCGCGGCATGCCTGCCGGAACTTGACCGGCCCGGCCTCGTGGCGGTTGATGCCAAGCTTTTTAATCGCCTGCTGCTCAATCGGCAGGCCGTGCGTGTCCCAGCCGGGCACATACGGCGCAAAGAACCCACGCATGTTCTTATATTTGATGACAAAATCCTTCAAAATCTTATTGAGCGAGTGGCCCGTATGGATATCGCCGTTCGCATACGGCGGCCCATCGTGCAGAATGTAGCTCTGGTTCCCGCGGTTTTTGTCAATCATTTTATCATAAATTCGCTCGTCTTCCCACTTTTTAATCAGCTCTGGCTCCCGCTGGGGCAGATTCCCGCGCATCGGGAAGTCCGTCGACGGCAATTTTATCGTTGCGTTGTAGTTCTTCTCTTTTTCAGGCATTCTTTTCTTCTTCCTTTCATCTATGGTCTACATGCCGCTTTCGACGGCACTTAAATCGTTTAAAATATCAAGCTGCGACTTGATAATCGCGCTTACGCGCATTTTATAGCTCTCTACCTGCTGCTTCATTTCCGCATACTTCGACTCTAACTTTGCGATTTCTCCATTGGCCTCACGAATAATTTCCGCCGCCTTCGCCTTCGCTTCGCGAATAATTAGGTCGGCCTGGTCGTTCGCCGTCTTTGCAAGCGAATCCGCCGCCTTCTGCGCCGCTAAAATCGCGTTTTGCATCGTTTCCTCCTGGCCCTTGTAATGCTCCACCACCTCGGTCAGCGTTGTAATTCGGTCGCGCGACGCAATACTTTCTTTATACAGCTTTTCGTAGTCAACGAGCAGTAAACTCATAAAGTCTTCCACGTCGTCGCGGTTATACCCGCCCATTGTCTTTTTAAACTCCCTGTTTTCAATATCCAGCGGTGTAAGCATAGACATATCCCCCTTATGTATTTTATTTTTCTTATGTGATATTCATTCCGTCAAATATAACGTACGACCCGGATAAACGTCCGGCCCTTACGCGACGTCCCCTCAATTTTACTAATCTTTAGTCTACCAAATCCACGCGCAGAAATCAAGTCCCCGCACGACAAAATCCGCGATAAATTTACACACGGCTCAAAATTCACCGACACCCTGCACGATTTGACCAATTCCGCGCCGGCAGAGCGCGGGATATTCAGCGCGCCCGCTAAAACCGCGTCAAGCCGCAGCGACGCAACCGTAATTGTCAGCTCCTTGACCTGTTCTTCTTTTACAACCGCCTGCGCGCAGTCGATACGCTCAAGCCTTACGCCGTCCGCGCCCACCTTTGACAGGTTTTGCAGAATATAGGGCGCAATATCCTCCTTACAGAAAATATACGCCGTTTCCCCATTGACCGTAATATCTCCGACCTGCTCGCGCGTAATACCAAGTCCCATCAGCGCGCCCAAATAGTCGCGGTGCGCCAGCGTGTGAAACGCAGAACCGTGCGATTTGATACAAGCAATTGGGAAATCCTTCTCCGAAACCGTATCCCACTCCGGCGCACAGCACAGCACCTGCCGCTCCGCTCCTTCATAACCGCCCCAAAAAGAAATTTGTAAATCGGCGTCAAAATATAAATGATTCTGCGCAAAATAGGCCACGGCAGGGTCTAAAAAATGTGTAAATTTAGCCTCAAAATGCTTTGAGGCTAAATTTGCCGTATCAATTATTTTAGAGATGGCCAGTTTCTTCTGCTCGTCGCTGACCTGCGACAAAATTTTCTTATCCAATTAAAACCCGTCCCCTTTCTTCTAACCGCTACAGCATATAAAGCAAAGGGCGGATCAAAAACTGGATGATGAAAAATACAACAATAGGCGATAGGTCAATCATCATTGGCCTGCCGCCCATAAGCTTATCAATCAATTTTTGTACGGGCACCAAAATCGGGTCCGTCAATTTGTAAACAACCTGTACAAAACGGTTATAGAGCCCCGGAATCCAAGACAGGATACACCGGAGCAAAATCAGCAAAATAACCGCGTTTAACGCATAATGCAATACCAACTTGATGATTGCCAAGTAATTTTTCCCTTTCCTTTCAAACAGCCGCCCGCATAGGCGCTGTCGCTTCTCACCAGTTAAAAAGACCCTTATTTTTGAGTTCGTCCTTAAAGTCGCCCATAATGCTGACATTGTACGGCGCAATCAAAAAGATACCGGCAGCAACCTTCTGAATATTACCGTCAAGGCCGTACACCGCGCCGGACAAAAAGTCTACAACTCTTCTCGCCACGTCGGTATCAAGGCTTTCCAAATTAATGATAACCGGCTTTTTCGTCTTGAGGTGGTCGGCAATACCGCGCGCATCCTCAAAATTTTCCGGCTGCATCACAACAACCTTAAGCTGCGTTGTCGCGTGAATGTTAACAACCTTGTTCTTTCTTCCAAAGCCGGACGTTACGACCTCTTCCTCCTCCGGCTCATCGTAGTAGTCGTTCGTGATGAGTTCATCCTCATCATAATATTCCTCATCACCAAGACCGATTGCTGTTTTCATTTTATCCATAAAACCCATTTTTCAATCCCCCAATCGTAAATTATATCAAAATGTACTGCGGCAACGGGCACAGATTTAACAATTATTTATTGCTAAAATCAATTGCCGTAGTCCCTTTTCCCAAAAATCGCACTTCCTACCCGCACCATGTTCGAGCCGCATGCAATCGCCTCTTCAAAGTCGCCGCTCATCCCCATCGACAGATAGTCCATAGATATATTATCATATTTCTTTTCTTTAATGTCAAGATAGAGTTTGCGTGTGTTATCAAAATGTAATATACTTGTCACGTTTTTGACGTATAGCGGCGCAATCGTCATCAGGCCGCGCACTTTTATGTGCCGCATAGCAGCCACCGCTTCGACAAGCCGGTAAATTCCCTCCACGCTAGCGCCAAATTTTGTCTCCTCGCCGGAGGTGTTGACCTGAAGTAAAATGTTTGCCGTTACGTCTTTCTTTTCCGCCTGCTTTTCAATTTCTTCCATAAGCCGCAGCGAATCGACCGACTGTATCATATCCGCCTTATCGATAATATACTTGACCTTATTCGTCTGCAAGTGCCCAATCAAGTGCCACTGCTTCGGATGCACCTGCTCGAATTTGTCGCACAGCTCCTGCACCCGGTTTTCTCCGACTGCCTCTACGCCGCAGGCAATTGCTGCCGCCATATCGTCTGTGCCGAAATTTTTCGTCACACATATCAGCTTAATCTCGTCCGGACTGCGCCCCGCCTTCACCGCCGCCTGTGCAATCCGTTCCCGCACGCGCGCTAAATTGTCACGAATCTCGATTTCCCGCTCTGTCATACGACCGCTTCCTTATTCCTAAGATTAATTCACTATCTTTCCTTGTTCGATATCCTTACCATATACAATAACCGGGTCATACAGCTTCAGATATCCTGTCTCGCTGCTCTTGTCCACAATCGCCATCTGCTCGTCTTTGTAGAGCAGCTCTACCTTCCGAAACCGCGCGACACCGTCCGTATTGACAAATACGCCCGTATCCTCCTCGATTACGCGCAGCGCGCTGATTGGAATTTTCAGCCCGTCATAGTTCCCCTTAATAATTTCCGCCTTGACGCTCCGCTCGCTGTATACCCCCTTTATGTAATTGCGCGAAGACAGGACCAATAAAACGTTGCCGCCGGCAGCCTCGGATACAGCCTCAATCTTTGCCGGTCCGATAGTAGAGCCGAGCTCC
>URQR01000067.1 GCA_900550065.1 uncultured Eubacteriales bacterium
AGCGCGGCCTGTGGCTTGACAAGAAGAGCGGTGGCCTACTTGTACAGGATGAACTGCAATTCACAGAGGCGGGCGGCAACAACTTATATTGGTTTATGCATACGCGCGCGGCGGTGGAGATAGCAGCCGACGGGAAAAGCGCGGTTTTGACGCAAAATGGGAAACGGCTCTGGGTCGGTATATTGGACGAGACACATACCTTTACGGTAGAGAATGCGGTTCCGCTGCCGACGTCGCCGAACCCGAACGAATGGCCGGAAAATCAGGCCAATGCAGGTGACAGCAGCAACCCAAAAACACAGAACGCAAACAACGGAGTGAGAAAACTGTCCATACATGACCCGAATGCGGGCGGCGCGGCGACGGTCAGCGTTTATATGGCGCCGCTCGACGCGCAGCAGAGCGCACCGGAGCAGCTTCCCGCAGCACAGGCGATTTCCGCTTGGCCGCAAAACGTGACGGGACTAAAAATCA
Source organism: uncultured Eubacteriales bacterium (assembly GCA_900550065.1). GTDB lineage: Bacteria > Bacillota > Clostridia > UBA1381 > UMGS1253 > Aphodoplasma. The sequence goes on from URQR01000067.1 coordinate 475, forward strand.
GTTCGACACAAAATTTACATCAGGCCACGGACAGCACAAGCCCGGTTACGTTTACCGCAGACGCCTTTATCGCTGCGGCTGAGTGGTATGTGAACGGTGTGAAACAAACTGCGGCACAGGGCGAGTCCTTTACCTTTACCCCTACGGTTACAGGCGAATATACAGTCTATGCGCAGATAGGGGCACAGACGAATACAAAATCCAACGAAATTACGGTTGAGGTGGCAGAGCAGTCGGCGGAGCAGTCCTATCTGCTGCGGGATGATTTTGAAAACCACGGTGTAATCGGAACAAAGCTGACGGCGTCCAATGTCGCGCCGTGGGACGGGACGATTTCTACAGAGCGCGAACTGGTAAAAATTACGGCTGACCCGGAAAATCCGGATAACAAAGTCGCACAGTACTTTAACAACACCCTCACGGGGACGGGCTACCCGAGGCTGGAAAAACGCAATATTGCGCTGACCGCTGGGGTGCCGGTTGTGTTTAGCGGCAAGGTACGCCTAAAGCAGCTCGATTCGTCGATGTATATCGACCTCCTCAAGTACATAGACGGGCAGAAAAAGTCAGCAGCGCTGATGAACCTGTCCTCAAACGGCGGGATTCGCGTTGCGGCACAAAATATCAGCGGCGTAAGCTGGCGCAGTGACGGCTGGGTACGTTTTGCGCTCAGCCTGACGCCGGACGAAGACTTAAACAGCGGTACGGTGCGGCTCAGCTTAAGCGGAACGATTACAGGTGAGGTTTATTCCACGGAAAAGACAATCAATTTGAGCAGCTTACAGTTGTCGGAGAATAATGTAGTAACGGTTTATTACAATACGTCGATAGCCTATCAAACTGGCGCGCAAACCGGCGTGGACACCGGAATTTATTTAGACGATGCGGCAATGTATACGCCGGCTATCAATACACTTTCCGCCGTGAGCAGCGACGAAGTGCTGGTAAACCAGCCGGCACAGGTAATGTTTCGGTTCCATCACGACATTGACCCGGCGACCTTTGACGCTTCTAAAATTACGGTTATGGCGGCGGACGGAAATATCGTATCTCCGTCCGGCGTGGCCTTTGACATAATGAGACCGGATACGTTTACGCTCAGCTTTGCTGCGGATACCCTACAAATGGGGACAAGCTACTGTGTGATGCTGACAGATTCGGTACGGGATGTGACCGGCGGGGCGATTTACGGAACGCCGTCGTTTACAACAAAGGGAGCGGACCCGATTAGAGCGCTTACCATTACGGCAGCGGAGGGGCAATTGGAACAGCCGAATGATGAAATGGGTCCTGTGCGCTTTACAGCACAGCCCGTTCCGGCGGAGTATGTCGACCTATCAACAATCGAATGGTATGTAAACGACAGCAAGCAGAATACGGTTGGGGCGGACTTTACCTATACGCCGACGGAGGCAGGAAGCTATGCCGTTGTGGCTAAGGCGGGGACGGTAAGCTCCAACACGCTTACCATTACGGTGACGCCGGGCGGACAGCAGACCTATCTGCTGGCAGACGATTTTGAGTCGCATGGCGCTGTGGGAACGCGCCTAACCACAGCAAATGTAGCGCCGTGGGACAATGTATCAAACAATACGAGAGAATTTGCCTATATTGCTGCCGACCCGGAGGATATGTCCAATAAGGTAGTCCAGCTATACAACAACAATGACGCCGGCTCTGGATGGCCGAGGCTCGAAAAACACGGCATAGCGCTTAAGGCCGGGACGCCGTTTGTCCTGAGCGGCAGAGTGAGACTAAAAGACGCAACCTCTACCTTTTATCCGCAATTTGTGAAATGGGTTGGCGATACGCGTAAAACGGTCAATACCTTGGAGCTGGTATCGAACGGCGTTATCAAAGTGGGCGGCGCAGCGGTTGCGAATGCGCTGTGGTCAAATGACGGCTGGATTAACTACAGCATATGTGTTACACCCGGCGAAGACTTAACGAGCGGTACGATTCGTGTAATCCTGACAGGTGCGGTGAGCGGCGGCATGGTTACTGCGCAGAGCAGCATAAATCTGTCTGGTTTGCAGCTTGGCGGCGGCAATCAGGTTATGATTTATATGAACACCTATATCCCATATGATACAGGTGTATACGCCGGTGCAAACACGGGGATTTATATGGATGATGTTCTGATGTATGAGCCGGCCGTGCCACAGATGTCGGTGGATAATCCGTCACAGGCGGCGATATACGACAATAATGAGATTACGGTGACCTTTAACACGCCGATTGACCCGACAACACTCGACAGTACAAAGGTACTTGTGACGGAAACAAATGGCAAACAAACGCCGATTAGTACCTTTGCGTTCGACCCGGCTAATCCGACACAGTTTACGATTGGATTCTATGAGGCCGCGCTGGAGGCGGGCCGAACGTACCATATTACGCTTGACCCATCAGTAACAAACATAGCAGGCATTAGCGTCACAGGGGAGGCGGCCTTTACAACAGTATCGCAGGAATTTATACTCTTTGACGATTTTGAAACAGAGCACGGTGAGCTTGGGCAGATATTTGATACAGCTCACTGTGCACCGTGGAGCTGGGCGGCGAATGCAGCGACCGAATTTGTTCGATTGGCGTCCGACCCCAAGAATTCGGCAAACCGTGTGGCACAGTTTGGCTACGACGGACTGCAAAACAAATACCCGCGTCTGCAAAAAAATAGTGTGACGTTTACACCGGGACAGACAGTAATTTTGAGCGGAAGAATCCTTTTAAAGAACACGACGAGCACGTCATATTTGGAACTGGTAAAGGGAAGCCGCGTGACCGTGTTTGAGCTTAGCACCGCAGGACGGATTTTGGCGGGTAAAAATAAGGAACAGATTGCAGGCGTTTCTTGGCAGCCCGAGTGGGTCACGTTTCAAGCGCGTATTACGCCAACACAGGATGCGTCTCAAAGCCAGTTAGAGCTGGTATTCCACGGCGGGGTAACCGGCGGCGTGACAAGAGTGCAAAAAACGCTTGATTTGAGCTCCATAGGCTTGGCAGAGCCACTCAATATTTACTTTAATAATATGCTGACAAAAAACAACAGCGATGAAAACTATATTGACGATGTAAAGATTTATGTACAGGGCACAGAAAACACGAATTAAAAGCTAAAAAAATCCCGCTTTTGCGGGATTTTTTTAGCTTAGCGCTTATACGCACGGCTGAACTTGAAAAGAAGCGGTGTCGCTGACACAGTATCCTACCAACGTTTGTGTGGCGTATACGGTCTGTCCAGCATACAAGATACTGCCCGCCAAAACCGGGACCAGCCAAATACCCGATTCGTTTACGGTGGTAGTAATCCTAATTCCGTCGGGCAGCGTTACCTCAATCACAGCACCCGGTACGCCCGTTCCGGTGATAAATCTGTCACACTCCACAATAGAGCTAATAACGGGTCTTGGACTTGGCCTGCACTGCGTTGTATTTTCCACGGAAAATTCCTCCATTGCAATACCGTTAATTATGATGCTGCCGTCGCGGCCTACAACTACGGTATATATCTCCGAATTGGACTCGTAGCCCTCAGGCGCCTCCGATTCTGTCAAGGTATAGGTTCCGGGTACGAGGCCGTTAAACATAACAAAGCCATCTGCGTCGGACGTTGCACGCATTCCATTTGACAGCGTAAAGACCGCGCCCGCAAGCGGCAGGCCGGTTTCGGCATCTGTTTTGTAAAAAGAAAGCCGGTAGGCGAGGGGGAGGTTGTAAAAAATATGCCCTTCAGCCGGCTGGCCGTCAATTGTTACCATACCGTCTGCATCGACTTCGACTGTATACCTCGCATAGTTTTCCTGATATCCATTTGGCGACATTGTTTCCACTAATTCATACTGTCCCGGAACAAGGTCTGAAAACGTTAATGCGCCATTGGAGTCGGAGGTGACAACGGCAACCGTTGAGCCATCTTTATAAAGCGTAAAAATTGCGCCTGCAAGCGTTTTTTCGCTATATTTGTCCCGCTTTACCGCGGTAAAAGAAGCCTTTACCGGCGGCGGGCAGGGTGGATAGCAGCAACAATAACAGCAATCGCACCGTGAACAGCAGCAACACGGCAAATTGCAGGATTTACATAATTTCATAGTATCACCCTTTTTTCTTTTTTCTACAATATTCTATGTGATTTTTAGCAATTAGGTGATAAGTAATAAGATTTATGTAAACAAAACGTAATTTATAATAGGTACAAAAAAAGGCCACGGCATTTGCCGTGGCCTTTTTGCATCAGATTTAAACCTCCATAACAACCGGCAGAATCATCGGAGAACGCTTCGTCTTCGCGAACATAAAATCGCTTAAAGCGTTGCGCATCGCCAGCTTGAGCGCCGACCAGTCGGTCGCGCCTTTGGCAATACATTTGTCGAGCGCGGCCTTTGTGACCTTGCGCGCTTCTTCCATCAAATCCTCCGCCTCGCGCACATAGACAAACCCGCGTGAGATAATGTCCGGCCCTGCAACGATTTCACCCGTATCCTCGCTGATAGATACGACACATACGATTAGGCCGTCGTTGGACAAATGCTTCCGGTCACGCAGGACGATATTGCCCACGTCGCCTACGCCGAGCCCGTCGACGAGCAGCTTGCCGGACGGGACCATACCAAGCATTTTTGCGCTATTATTGTCAATTTCCAGAACGCGCCCGTTTTCCATAATAAATATATTACGCTCATCAATACCCATCTGCATCCCAAGCTGCAAATGACGGTGCAAATGGCGGTATTCGCCGTGCACCGGCATAAAGAACTTCGGTTTTGTGAGCGCGAGCATCATCTTGAGCTCTTCCTGGCAGGCGTGGCCCGAAACGTGCACCTCTGCGAGCGATTCATAAATAACCTCGGTTCCATGGCGGAATAGCTCGTTGATTACGCGCGAAATCGTCTTTTCGTTGCCCGGAATCGGGCTTGCTGAAATGATGATTAAATCGTTCGGCGTGAGCTCTACCTTCCGATGGTCGGAATACGCCATTCGGAAAAGCGCGCTCATTGCCTCGCCCTGCGAGCCGGTCGTCACAATAACGAGCTGGTCGTCGCGATACCGTTTAATATCGTCGATGCTAATCAGCGTTTTTTCCGGTATTGTCATATAGCCGAGCATAATTGCCACTTCGACAACGTTTTCCATGCTCCTGCCCGAAACTGCAACCTTCCTGCCGTATTTTGCCGCTGCGTTTATGATTTGCTGAACCCTGTGAACATTTGACGCAAATGTCGCGACAATGATACGTTTACTGCAGTTTTTAAAAATTTCGTCGAACTTTCCGCCGACTGTGCTCTCGCTCATCGTGTAGCCCTTGCGCTCAACGTTGGTCGAATCGCTCATTAACAGCAAAACGCCCTCGCGCCCAAGCTCACCCAGCCGCGTTAAATCAATCATTTCTCCCTCAATTGGCGTCGAGTCGATTTTAAAGTCGCCCGTATGCACGACTATGCCGACCGGCGTTTTAATTGCAAGCGCGACCGCTCCCGCAATCGAGTGGTTCGAGCGGATGATTTCTACACTGAACGATTTCCCGAGCTTAATGATATCGCCCGGCTTCATGCGGTTTAATTTGCACGAGGACAGAATATTATGCTCCTTGAGCTTGTTTTCTATCAGTCCAATCGTCAGCTTCGTCCCGTATACCGGGACATTAATTTTTTTTAAGACAAACGGCAGCGCACCGATGTGGTCTTCGTGTCCGTGAGTGATAACGATCCCGCGCACCCTGTCCTTGTTTTTTTCGAGATAGGCCGTGTCGGGGATGACAAGATCAACGCCCGGCATATCGTCGTCCGGGAAGGCGATCCCACAGTCGACAACGAAAATGTCGTCACCATACTCGAATACCGTCATGTTCTTGCCAATTTCGTTCAGGCCGCCCAACGGTATAATTTTCAGTTTTTGTTTTTTTGGCACTTAATAAAGCCTCCATTCCTTTTTTATTTTTCCGGTCCGTTCATGATTAAAAAATGTGTTTGTATCTGTGCGTATCTCACAATCTACAAGATATTGCATTTTCCGTTCACAACAAATCATGATATAGTTTACCACAAATTTCATGTTTCGTCAATGCCGCGCCGGGGCAAAAAAAGCGCCGCCAACAACACGCGTTTTATTTAATCTGTACAGACTAAAATAAAATTATGTGCCGCAGCGGCAAATGAAATAAAAATTTTGTTCTATTATTAATTCGCAAATTACAATAGTTAACAAAGAATTCACGACAGAATCGAGTTTGCGCTTGAGTGAGGAGCGTAGCGGCGAGGAAAAAGCAAGTTCGACACCGTAGCGAGAGATTAGGTGGCAAAGATTCGATCAAGTTCGGCCTCAAACAGCTCCTCCGGTGTACGATAGCCAAGCTGTTTTCTAGACAAACCTTGATGATGTCCGCATAAATCAATGTAGTCGGCAAAAAGCGCTACATCCGAGCATAATTGCTTTGCTGCTTCGATACGCGCCTCTATGCAGATATGCGGCATATCCCGAGCCCATATTGCCGAAACCGACAACACCGAATCGTACTTACGGTAAAACCCTATTTATTTGAATCAATAATGAATCCCGGTGCAGGCAGCGGCTTACAGTAGGATTACCGGCGCCGATGCCCACGGATGGAACAGGCTGGTGTTCCATTTCTGATCTTTTCCCCATGTTTCAAAGCATGTCGTCGCGCCCTCGGCAAGCATATTCGCCCAAGCGGCATCATCCGCAATCAATCGCTCCATCAACGCGGTTTCGCCGACCTGCTTCAAGGCGTATCCTGCAAAAAACGCCATATAAACGCCGCCGCAGGTCAGCTTTTTCTGCTCAATCAAGCGAATCATTGCCCGCTTATTTTCTTCATCCGTCCAAACGCCCGCAAACAACGCGATCGCGTTGGAATGGAAGCTGGCATGGATAGAGTCGACGCCGTCTACAAACAACTTCTGCTTCTCATTGTAAAACGCGCGGATATAAGCTTCACGCACACGCTCCCGCGCACCGATCGGCTGTATGCCAAGTTCGGCGCGAATCTCATCAATATGCTGCAGCATGGCAAGATAAAATGCATTCAACACGTTATGGCAGCCTGAACCGATGGGACGCTCAAGCGGAAAATCGTAGTCGTCGCGCAGATTGGCGGGCCAGTCCACCATATTCCATTTTGCGCGGACATTTTCAATCAGCCCGCTTTCGTTTTGATAGGCAGCAAAATAGTCGTATATGTTCATCACAAACGGGTACATTTGCTCCAAAAAGGCTTTGTCGCCGGTATAGCGGTAGAGCCACAGCACCTGAAACGGAAATTGCAGCGAATAATCGGCGATTTCCTGCATGAGGGAAGCAGGCGCAACCGTCATCAGCCCTTTGCAGATAAAGGAGGATTGCGCGAAGTTTTCAAGCGCTTTTTTCATCATGGACGATTCGTCGGTCAGCACGACGCTTGCAATACCGGCGATGGTCACGTCGCCGAGATACTGCCCTTTTTCGCGGGTGGGGCAGTCCACGTAGCATTCCTGAACACCGTATTTGATCGTATCCGAGCAGAGTTTATAGATAGCGGCAAGTCGTTGATTTCCGCCCTCATAGCGCTTCACCTCGCGGAACGGATAATGACGGACGGTGAACGCAATGCTATCTTCTTGAACGTACGCGCTGTCGGGCACATGAATTTCCGCAAAGCGGAACGCCTTGTAGTCATACTGGGAAAGACGGTCGCCCTCGCGTCCGGAGAGCGTGAACTTTTCCTCGTATTTGCAGTTGCAGCGCATGTCGAAGCGCACCGAGCTGTCAGGATTCAATTCTTCGCCGTATCGTAAAACCAGCACGTCGCCGCGTTTTCCTGAGGCGCGTAAAGTGAGATAGCCGACCGCCTCAAAGCCGAAGTCGATGCGGTAGCCGAAGTCGGTGCGCGTTAGCGTCTGAGGCTTGACGTCGTAGATTTCGAGTTGTTTTGTTGGCTGCGGATACAGCGTATAATCGGTGATTTGGCGGAAACAGGCATTTTTCCAGCCGCTGTCGTCAAAATCCGGCGAAGCGAAGTCATATTCGGGGCTGCCAGCATCGTAGTTTTCGGCGTATGCCGTATCGTATCCGATTTTACCGCAGGCGATGTAGCCGGTATGCTCGGCGCATTTCCAGCTTTCGTCGGATTCGACGATGCACTTGCCATCAACAGTCAAATCAAATACCAGCCCATGACGGTAGTCCGCGCTCACCCAGACGCGGTTGATCAACCCTTGGTAATAGGTGTGCACGGCAATCGTATTTTCGCCGAGGATAAGGTAATTTGTTACGTCGATTTCGTTATAATAATAGTGGGAAGGATATCCCGGCGCGGGTCCTTGGGTAACAAAGACGCCATTGATGTAGAGTTTATAGTAGTCGTCGGCGGAAATATGAATATCTGCTTTGGAAAAAGCGGGCAAGGTTATTTTTTTGCGGAAAAGGATATGGCGATTGCGATACTTTTCTTCATGGTAAAGCTCCGGGTTCTCCGATTCCTTGTGAAAGACCTTCAGCGGGGCAAGCGGCGCAAAATCCTCGTTGGTGATCCATTGGGAGCGAAATTCATGCATGGCAATTTTCCTCTCTACATTTATACATTTTAATTTTATCTGTTTGTCTTTTTCGTGTAATCGGCGCATAGCCTTCGATAACATGCGCCGACCTGCGCAAGTGTATATCCATACTTATGGCTGAGCTCAAACAGCAGCGGCCCGGCATAGCCCGCCGCGAGCAGGGATTTAAAAATTGCGTTCCAGTTGTTTACACCCTCACCGGGCATACGGTGCCGTTCGTCGATACGGTCATAGTCACTCACGTGAATTGTAATAATTTTTTCGCCGAAGGCGCGCACAAACGCTTCATTTGTGTCGGTCAGCATGTGATTTGTGTCAAAACAAACGCGCAGCCGGCCGTCACAGGAGAGCAGCTTTGCCATACTGTCAATACTATTGCCTAAACAGGTACGCGGCAGGCACTCGACCGCGATTTGCGCCCCGAACGATGCGGCCTCCTCTACTAAAATACGCAGGGAATTTTTACTTGCCTCGGCCTGTTTCCAGCGTTCATGGGGTAAAATTGGTTCAAAGGAGGGATGGACAACAACGACCTTTATGTCGGTATAGGCACGCAGAAAGCGCAGCATATCGCATTGACGCGCAACAGCGGCGCTGCGCACGGCTTCCTCCAGAGCACCAATATCATATGGTTCCCAGAAGGATAAATGGGCGGACCAAAGCTT
>URQR01000068.1 GCA_900550065.1 uncultured Eubacteriales bacterium
GAGAAACGTTATGATTCTTAAAATACTGGGCGTTATCGTAGTCGTCATTGGCGGCGCAGGCTCCTTTCTTGCAAAGAAGCTCTTGCCCGCCGTCTTAAAACGTGAGGTCAGCGCCGAAGAAACGACAAAGTTCAAAATGCTGATGCTGGCGGTCGTCGCTGTTGGCGCGTGCCTTGTTATTGTACCTGATTCCATTTAATTATGGCGTCATTTTTGAGCCTTTTGTTGCGCCAGCTCGAATTTTAAGAAAGGATTGAATTACGATGAACGACAAGAATAATATAGCAAAGACATACGAACCCGCCGAATTTGAAACCCGGCTTTACGATTTTTGGACGAAAGAGGGCTTTTTTCACGCAGATGCAACCAGCGAAAAAGAACCGTTTACGATTGTAATTCCTCCCCCGAACGTGACGGGCCAGCTCCATATGGGGCATGCGCTCGACGAGACCTTACAGGATATTTTAATCCGCTACAAGCGGATGTCGGGCTACGAAGCGCTGTGGATTCCGGGTACGGACCACGCTGGCATTGCAACGCAGATCAAGGTTGAGGAAGTGCTGCGCAACGAGGAGGGCAAAACGCGCTACGACCTCGGGCGCGAAGCGTTTTTGGAGCGCGTATGGGACTGGAAGCAAAAGTACGGCGACCGTATTATCAGCCAGCTTAAGAAGCTCGGCTGCTCGTGCGACTGGGACCGGGAACGCTTTACGATGGACGAGGGCTGTTCCGACGCGGTGCTGGAGGTGTTTGTCAGCCTCTACAACAAGGGGCTCATCTATCAGGGTAACCGTATTATCAACTGGTGCCCCAACTGTACGACGGCGCTGTCCGACGCGGAGGTTGAGTACGAGGAGCATGCGGGTCACTTCTGGCACATTAAGTATTTTGTAAAGGACTCGGACGAGTATCTTACGATTGCGACGACACGTCCGGAGACGCTGTTGGGCGATACGGCCGTTGCCGTACATCCGGACGATGAACGCTACACGCATCTTGTTGGCAAAACGCTGATTCTCCCGCTCGTTGGGCGCGAAATCCCGATTATTGCGGACGAATATGTCGACAAAGAGTTCGGTACCGGCGCGGTAAAAATTACGCCGGCGCACGACCCGAACGACTTCGAGGTTGGCCTGCGGCACAATTTAGAGCAAATTAAAGTCATGAATGACGACGCGACGATTAACGCAAACGGCGGCCAGTACGAAGGCCTTGACCGCTACGAAGCGCGCAAGCAGATTGTAAAGGACCTCGAAGACGGCGGCTATCTTATCAAGGTAGAAGACCACGCGCACAATGTGGGGCAGTGCTATCGCTGTGGCACGACCGTAGAGCCAATCACATCAAAGCAGTGGTTCGTCAAAATGAAGCCGCTGGCAGAAGAAGCGATTAAAATTGTAACCGACGGGCGGACGCAATTCGTGCCGGAACGGTTTACAAAGACGTATTTAAACTGGATGGAAAGCGTACACGACTGGTGTATTTCGCGCCAGCTCTGGTGGGGGCATCGGATTCCGGCGTACTACTGCGACGTATGCGGCGAGACCGTTGTTTCCAAGACGCATGTTGACACATGCCCGAAGTGCGGGGCGGCAGTTAAGCAGGACCCCGACGTACTCGACACGTGGTTCTCGTCCGCGCTGTGGCCGTTTTCGACGCTCGGCTGGCCGGAAAAGACAAAAGAATTAGAGAAGTTCTTCCCCACCTCGGTTTTGGTGACGGGATACGATATTATTTTCTTCTGGGTTGCGCGTATGATTTTCTCAAGTGCGGAGCATATGGGCAAAGAGCCGTTTAAACACGTGTTTATCCATGGTCTTGTTCGCGACGAACAGGGGCGTAAGATGTCAAAGTCGCTCGGCAACGGCATTGACCCGCTCGAGGTGATTGCACAGTATGGTGCTGACGCGCTGCGCTTTACACTCGTAACGGGCAACGCGCCGGGCAACGACATGCGTTTCTCGGAAAAGAAGGTGCAGGCAAGCCGTAACTTTGCAAACAAAATCTGGAACGCGTCGCGCTTTGTGCTGATGAATCTTGAAATCAGCGAAAACAAGCTGCCGGACGCGGCGAAGCTGCAGCTTGAGGATAAATGGATTGTCAGCAAGTTCAACCGTGTGGCAAAAGAAGTAACAGAAAATCTCGACAAATTTGAGCTCGGCGTTGCGCTGTCGAAAATTTACGACTTTATCTGGGACGATTACTGCGACTGGTATATCGAGCTTGTAAAGCCGCGCCTGTTCGACAAAGAAAACACGACGCGCGATACGGCGCAGTATGTGCTCACGTACGTGCTTTCGGAAACGATGAAGCTTTTGCACCCGTTTATGCCGTTTATTACCGAGGAAATCTGGCAGCATCTGCAGCATACGGGTGAAAGCATTATGGTCAGTGCTTTGCAGGCTTATGACGCGTCGCTCGACTTTGCACAGGAAGAAAAGAACATGTCGCTCGTCATGGAGGCAATCAAGAGCATCCGTAATACGCGCAGCGAAATGAATGTACCGCCGTCAAAGAAGTGCAACGTGATTGTGGTGACACAGCTTTGCGACGTGTTTACGGCCGGGATTCCGTTTTTCGAGAAGTTAGCAAGCGCGCAGAGCGTCGCAATCGTAAAGGACAACGGCGGAATCGACGACGGCGCGGTCTGCATCGTAGTGGAGGGCGCAAGCATTTATCTGCCAATGGAGGAGCTTGTCGACAAGAAAAAGGAAATCGAGCGTTTGGAGAAGGAAAAGGCGAGTCTGATTTCTGAGATTAAGCGCGTTGAAGGTAAGCTTTCCAATAAGGGCTTTACGGATAAAGCGCCCGCAGCGGTTGTTGCCGCAGAGGCGGAAAAAGGTAAAAAGTATTCCGAAATGCTCAAAAAGGTAGAAGAGAGCCTTGCGGCCCTAAAGTAATATAGCGCAGAATTGTTAATAAAACACGATATGAGGCGCATCCTCCCTGTTGAATGCACCGGGGGATGTGCCCTTTCACGGCGTAAAGACGTTTGTGCGCGATATTGCGCTTGACATAAACAGCTTTTTAAAGGGGATGTGTAACATGGATTATCATTTTTTATTGGATATTGCGCTGATACTAATCAGCACAAAGCTACTGGGGATGCTCACGCGGAAAATCCAGATGCCGCAGGTGGTCGGCGCGCTGATTGCAGGTGTTATCTTAGGTCCAGCCGTACTGAATATCATACATGACCAGGGCGATTTGCTCAAGAAAATATCTGAAATCGGCGTAATCGTGCTGATGTTTACAGCGGGGCTTGAGACCGATATCGGAGAACTGAAAAAGTCGGGCAAAGCATCGTTTGTGATAGCAATGTTTGGCGTAATCGTCCCGCTTTTCGGCGGCTGGGCGGTCGCACACTTCTTTAATACGGGAGAAGGCGCTTCCGCAAGCACGATGCTGCAAAATATCTTTATCGGTATTATCCTGACTGCAACATCGGTTAGTATCTCAGTTGAAACGCTGCGTGAAATGGGCAAGCTCTCGACAAGGGCCGGTAACGCCATTCTCGGCGCGGCGCTCATCGACGATATTTTGGGCATTATCGCGCTCACAGTTATTACGAGCCTTGCCGATACGACGGTAAATATTTGGATTGTTTCGCTTAAAATTCTGGCCTTCTTCGTGCTGGCTGTCGTAATCGGAATTTTGGCGAACAAGCTGCTGCGCAAATGGTTTGCGCGCTATAAAAAAGATTTGCGCCGTTTCGTCATTGTCGCATTTGCCATGTGTCTGTTTTTCTCGTACAGCGCGGAGCATTTCTTCGGCGTAGCGGACATCACAGGCGCGTTTATCGCGGGACTTATCATCTCGGGCACGCAGGAAACAAAGTACATAGCCTCTCGTTTTGAAACGCTGTCGTATATGTTCCTGTCGCCTATCTTTTTTGCAAGTATCGGCCTTCAGATTGTCGTACCGCAGATGGGCTGGTCGATTGTACTCTTTACCCTATTGCTTCTCGTTGTAGCGATTCTTTCAAAGGTTGTTGGCTGTGGAGTCGGCGCAAGAGTTATGGGATATACGAACCGGGAAAGTATGCAGATCGGCGTAGGTATGATTTCGCGCGGCGAGGTTGCGTTGATTGTATCGAGTAAAGGCGCGGCAATTGGGCTTATGAGTACAGCCTTCTTTGGGCCGGTTGCGCTTGTTGTCGTTGTAACGACAATAGTGACGCCAATCTTTTTAAAGCTTGCTTTTGCAAAGTCGAAGAAGTACGAAGGACTGGAAGAAAGTACGCTTGCTGAAAAATACGAAGAGACCTACGAACTTGAGCGTGCAGAACAGGTTATCTTGGAAATGAATCAGGAAATGATGAAGAAAAGAGAGAAAACACAAGAGAAAAAGTAAAATAGAAAATAAAAAACGCCTGCAAATACAGGCGTTTTTCTTTTTATTTATTGTATGTATTACCAATATCCTTTCGACGTGCCCATAAAACGCGAGAGCAGCTCTACAAAGTAATAGTCGCCATAAATCAGAGAAACATTGATGTTCTTGCCCGCCGGCTTATGTCCTGTTGCCTCTTTAATCAGGCCCTCATACGCCGCGTCATCTTTCGAGCTGTAGTCCGTGTACAGCGTAAGTAGCATCTTATAAGCTGTCTCTTTATATGTTTCGTCGCCCGTCGCGTCATAGAGCTCCATCAGGCCGTTTGCAATAATTCCCGCCGCGGAGGTGTCGCGCGGCTCGCTCTCATTGCCCTGATAAATCATGTCCCACTTCGGAATCAGGTCCGGCTCTGTCATCTTTAAGAACGTCTTCACGCAATTTTTTGACGTTTCCAAAAAGCTCTCGTCTTTCGTGAAACGGTACGCCATCGCAAAGCCCGTAATTGCCCAGCCTTGCCCGCGCGCCCAGCAGGAATCGTCCGCCGCGCCCTGATGTGTACGCTCATAGCGCGGTGTACCGTCTTCGTTGAACACAAAGGTATGCGGCGTCGTATAATCCTCACGCACAAGGTATTTCTGCGCTGTTTTTGCGTGCTGGTATGCCGCGTCGTAAAACTTCTTGTCGCCGGACAGCTCATAGCAACGGAACAGCAGCGGCAGATTATACATACAGTCAATAATCATCCGCGTTAGGTTCTCTATCCCAAATTCACTCTCGCCCCACTGGTCCCATGCTTGAATATAGCCGCCGTTTGTCTTAAACCGCTTTAACAGCGTCTCCCCAGCCTGAAGCGTCAGCGCCTTCGGCGCCTCGCTGCCTGTCAGCTTGTAGTCGGCGTACGACGCGGGCGAGAACAGCATCCCGATATCGTGACCGAGCTTTGTCCCCTTTTCCTCCAACGCCTTTTCAAGGCGCGGCAGCGGTGCCTGTGCCGCCTTTAAATAGAAGTCATCCTGACTCATTTCGTAGCAAAGATAATTCAGCCCCGTATAAAAGCCGCCTGTCCAGCCACATCCCTCAATCCGGTCATATACGCCGTTCTCTGTTGCATGCGGGAACAAGTCGCCAATCCTCTTGTCGTTTTCGGCCGTTTTGTCAAGTACAAACTGTTTGATTTCGTTTAACATGTGATTCCTCCATATGTATAAATATTTCAGACAATATTCTACCACAGAAAATACCTTCTGTCTATCAATTTTCTATTTTTTCCCCAAGCCGATCCGCAAGCTCTGCAAAGTAATAGTCGCCGTAAATCAGAGACACATCCACATTCTGCTTGTTCGGTTTATGCCCAGTCGCATGCAAAATTATCCCCTCGTTGTCCGCGTCGCCCTTTGTACTGTAATTTTCATAAAGCGACGTAAAGAGACGCTTTGCCGCCTCATAGTAAAATTCATCGCCCGTTTCGTCATAAATCTGCATCATGCCGCACGCGATGATTCCCGCCGCAGAGCTGTCGCGCGGTTCGCTCGCCATGCGCTGATAGTCGAGATCCCACTTCGGAACAAGGTCGGCCTCTGTCTTAAGCAGATAGGTGTCAATGCAGTTTTTCGCCGTATCCAAAAACGATGCATCCCCCGTTTTTGCATATGCAAACGCCATACCGTTAATAATCCACGCCTGACCGCGCGCCCAGCACGACGAATCGTACGCGCCCTGATGGGTCCGCTCGTACTTCGGCTCGCCATCCGGAGTAAATACAAAGGTATGCGCGGACGTATAGTTGTTGCGTACTAAATACTGCTGCGTCAGACGCGCATGACGAACCGCGCCTTCGGCGTATTTTTCGTCGCCGGTCAGCTCTGTGCAAATAAACAAAAGCGGAATATTGCACATACTGTCCGCAATCATCCGATAATTGTTTTCCTGTCCGTACTTGCTGTTCCCCCACTGGGTCCACCCGCGAATGTAGCCAAGCGGCTCCCTCGCTCGTGCAAGCAGTGCGTCGCCCGCGTCGATTACTACCTGCTTCGACGCCTCGCTGCCCGTCAAAAGATAGTCTTGATAATACGACAGCAGGAACGTAAAGCCTAAATCGTGATTATACACCTGTTTATCCTGATAAAACATATTTTTCAGCGTTATAGACGCTTCCTCCGCCTTTTTGCGGTACGCTTCATCACCGCTGAAGTCATAGCATAGATAGTTTAAACCCGTATAAAAACCGCCGACCCAGCCGGGCCCCTCCGGCACATAAACCCCGTCCTTTGAGCCGTGCGGGAATTTACCATCCACAAAATTGCCGGCCGTTTTTTTGATTTTATCACAGGCAAGCTTTTTTGCCGCGTCAATCTGCGCCGCGTCGACCGTTACGGCGTCCGGGAACGACCTCTTTACTACCACGATGTTTTCCTTTACGCCGTCATAGCCTACCTCCATGCCAAACGCCTCGCTGATCACACGAATCGGTACCATCGTCGTATCGCCGTCGAGCACAGGCGCGCACAAAAGCTCTACCGTCTGTCCATTCATCTGCGCGCTTGCCTGATCAATCACAAGCGTAATATCCACGCCGTCTTTGCTGACGCTGACTTTATTTTCACCGCCGTCCCAGCCGACCTGCGCGCCGAGTCCCTCCGTGACCGCGCGTACGGGCACGAGCGTCGTGTCGTTGACAAGGTACGGCGCTTTAATCGTAATTTCTTTTTCATTTATGTACATCTTATCGGAGCCTACCGTAAAAATAACCCGTTCAACCGCCGGGCGCAAATCCGCCGCGCCGTCTGCCTGTTCTCCCTGGCTCTGCGCCGGTGCACACGCGCCAAGCAAAAGCGTACACGACAGCGTCAGGCTCAGCAGCCCTTTCCATGCGTTTTTCCATGTCCCCTTCATAATTGTCCTCCTTTTATTAAAACAGACCTTTTGCCTGTTTCAAATATACAGCCCCATTTTATCACTTTCCCACAGCTTTGTCTACCTATATCATCAATAACTGAATAGATTTCACAAAAAAAGCAGAGAAAAGGATAGCATTCCTTTCCCCTGCCTACGCGGCCGGCCTGTTTTATACAGCTTAGATAAAAAACGTGAGTGCTAAAAGCAGCGCGCTGAGCAGTAAGCACGCGCCGCAGGCGAAGAATACAACCCTGCTTTGCAGCCGCTTTTTCGCTTTTTCCGCTTTCATCTGGCGGGTTATGTCAAAATACCGCTTGATATAGAGGCGCAGGACCTCCTCCGCCTGTGCGACCACATCGTATTGGTCGTTTTTGCTTCTGTCTGCCATGTACAGCTTCCTTTCGTGCTTGATTCGCCGCGCCGCGTCCTCCGCCGTGTGCGGCCTATTTCGCTATACATATTTTAAACCGTTTTTTTGTCCGCTATACCTTTTTAACATTATTTTTCCATTATTTTCGCCGCAATGACGGTCATGTCGTCGTCCACCGCACCGCGCTTATGGATGACCGCTTCTTTTAAGATAATTTCCGCCACGGTTTCCGGCTCCTCGCCGTCCTTGATTCCCATCAGCGTTTCACAGACCCAGTTCGCGTTTTTCTTCGCGTTGGCGACGCCGTCGCTTACCATGATGATATAGTCGCCTGCGGCAAGGCGGCGGCAGGAAAGCTGGATGTCCGCCTCCGATAGGATGCCCGCCGGCAAGGTGTTACAAAAAATCGAGTCGATGCTGTCCGCACGGCGGATATAGCCCGTTGCCGCGCCAATTTTCACAAACTCCGCTTTTGCGCTGACTAAATCAATGAGCGCAAGATCAATTGTCGCAAACGACTCCTGTCCGTTTTTGAGCACAAGCGCGGAGTTGATGAGTTGGATTGCAGCCGTTTTGTCAAAGCTCGCAAGCAGCAGCTTTTTGAGCAGGTTAATCGTAATTTCGCTCTCATTAGCCGCTGCCTCCCCGCTCCCCATACCGTCGCTGATGGCCAGCGCATAACGGTTATCGCTCAAGCTGAGTGCGCAGCAGGTGTCGCCGTTCTTTTCCTCGCCGTCTTTTTTAAGGGTCGCAATTCCGCTGACAATTTTAAAGTTCAGCAGCGGCTCAAGGAGCACTTTCAGCGCGTCGCCCGGCATCCCGGCCATACGCATCGGCTGGCCCAACACCTGCGACACGACGGACAGCATTTCCTGTGCCGTCTCCATGTCCTCCTCATCGTAAAACTCCGCCTCCGCCTCAAAGCTTCCGTCCGGCTTCTCAAATACGCAAATACTTTTTAGTGTTATTTTCTTTTTGATCAGCTCCGACAGAATTTTTTTCTCGTACTTGCTCTCGCACGAAATATCGTTTTGCAGCTCTAAGGAAAGAGAATCCATCACAGAGGCAAAGCCTTTATACTGCTGGGACAATACCTGCCGCGACTCCTCGAGCTGGCCCTCCCACAGGGCGTTGATTCGGCTTATTTCAAAAAAGTGGTTCGCCGCCGCAACAAATTCGCCCGCATGGACGCATTTTTCGCGGAACTCCGGCACAATGTCGAGCACATCAGCATAACCCTTTTCCTCTAACTTTTTGCCCATACACACAATTGTTTTGTGCGTAAGCTGTACTTCTTTGTCCCAGCAATGGCTCCGCAGTCCGCATTGACGGCAGATTTTCTGCGCTGTATCGTCGAACACCTGCGTCAAATTAATCTTTCCCTCCCCTGCGCGCTTTTCCGATAGTGTATCAAAAGAAGATGCCAAAGAGGTAAACGTGGCGGACAAATCGCCGAGGCGAGAGAGTATGACCTCCTGCATACGCTCCATATAAGGCCGCTCGGAGCGCGACGTATAGTACCCGTTTACAAACGCCTGCACGCGTTCGAGCTTGCTTTTCGGCGCAAGCAGAAATAGTGCCGCCCCGATGATGAAGTTTAGGATACTGACCTGTCCGTAAATAAACATTGTTGTCATAAAACCGAGACTTCCCGCCGAGAGTGCAAACGCAAGCGAGACGCCATATTTACCAAATGGCTTTGCGCATCCGGCCAAGAAGCCGCACAGCGTATAAATACCAATGACAGGGAGCATGTCCGCCGAATTCATTGCACACACAATGCCCGCCGCCGCGCCCGCACACGCACCGAGCGCCATGCCACGGCAGTACGCCAGCAGTAGGACAGCCAGTACGCAGACAATTTCGCTAAGACTGACCTGCCCCAATCTTGTAATATCGTTTAAGCCCGCGATTGCAAGGCCAAAAATAATCAGCATACTCAGAAGCTGCTCATTCGTTACACTGCCTTTGATGGATTCTTTTTTGTCAATGACGCTGCCCGTTTCCCGGAAC
>URQR01000069.1 GCA_900550065.1 uncultured Eubacteriales bacterium
ACGCTGTGCTCGCCATCGGCGCGTCCCCCATTATGGCGGACGACATCGGTGAGGTAGGTGACATCAGTGCGATTTCCTCCGCGCTTGTCATCAACATGGGTACGCTCAACGAGCGCACGATTGCGTCGATGATTGCGGCGGGCAAACGCGCAAACGAATGCGGCGTGCCGGTCGTGTTCGACCCGGTGGGTGCGGGCGCGAGCGCGCTGCGCAACGACACGGCGCTGAAAATTGTCAGCGAGGTAGAGCTCGCCGTCCTGCGCGGGAATCTGTCCGAGGTATCGTTTATCGCCGGTCTGGACGTGGCGACAAAGGGCGTGGACTCTGCGGCGGCGGACGAAAAAAACGACGCGGTCGCCGTTGCAAAGTCGGTTGCGGACAGCCTCGGCTGTACAGTTGCCATCACAGGCGCAATTGACACCATCAGCGACGGGAAGCAGACGGTGCAGATCCGCAACGGGCACCCGCAGCTTTCGAAGGTGACCGGGACGGGCTGTATGACGAGCGCACTCGTCGGGTCGTTTGCCGGTGCAGCAAACGGCGACTTCTTCACCGCGGCGGCGGGCGGTGTGCTGTCGATGGGGGTTGCGGGCGAGATCGCCTATGAAAAGGCGGGCAGCATCGGCACCGGCAGCTTCCACATTGCCATCATCGACGCGCTGTCAAACCTTGATGCAAAAACGATACAAGAAAGGGCGAAGCTCAATGAAAAATAAAAACAATGTCGACTATACGCTCTATCTGTGCACCGACCGCGGCCTGATGACGACGGACACGGTCGAGGAATCGGTTCGTCTTGCTGTAGCAGGCGGGTGCGGCGTGGTGCAGCTCCGGGAAAAAGAGATATCCTCCGCTGAGTTTTACCGTCTCGCTGTCAACACGAAAAAAATCACCGACGAGGCCGGCGCGGCGCTCATCATCAACGACCGGGTCGACATCGCGCTCGCGGCGGACGCGGACGGCGTACACGTCGGCCAGAGCGACCTGCCCGCCGCAGTGGTGCGGCGGTTGATTGGGCCGGATAAACTTTTAGGCGTTTCCGTAGCGACGCTCGAGCAGGCAAAGCAGGCGGCAGCAGACGGCGCGGACTACCTCGGCGTCGGCGCAATGTACGCCACGCAGACGAAGACGGACGCAGATATCGTTACGATGGAAGAATTGCGGCGCATCCGCGCGGCGGTCGATATCCCAATCGTAGTGATTGGTGGAATCAATAAAAACACACTTGGCAACTTCAAGGGGATGGGCATTGACGGACTCGCCGTCGTGTCGGCTGTGGTTGCGCAGGCGGATATTACCGCCGCGGCAAAAGAACTGATACAATTATTTAAGGAGTGACACAATGCATAACTTCAAAGGCGCAATTTTCGATTTGGACGGGACGCTGCTCGACTCGATGTGGATTTGGGAGCAGATTGATATCGAATTTTTAGGGCGGCGCGGCCTTCCTGTGCCGGACGACTATCTGAAAAAGATTACGCCCATGCACTTCTATCAGGCGGCGGAGTATACGATTGGGCGGTTCGGCCTGCTGGAAACGCCGGACGACCTGATTGCCGAGTGGAGCGATATGGCGCTTGACGCATACCGTCACAGAATCGGCCTGAAGCCATATGCAAAGGAATACCTTCTGTTTTTAAAAGATAAGGGCGTAAAGCTTTCAGTTGCGACTGCATCAAGCGAGGAAATCTATACGCCTGCGTTGAAACGAAACGGTATCTATGACCTGTTCGACGCGTTCACTTCCTCGTCCGAGGCTGCACGTGGCAAAGGCTTCCCGGATGTATACGAGCTGGCGGCAGAAAAGGTCGGCCTGACAGCAAAAGACTGCGCCGTATTTGAGGATATTTACGCCGGGGTCAAGGGAGCAAAAATGGGCGGCTTCTATACCGTCGGCGTAGAGGACAAATACGCGGCGCATGAGCGCGATAAGATTATGCGGGACGCAGATTTGTATATTAAAGATTACAGCGCACTTCTTTAAAAATTTGAAAACAAAAAAGACGGGAAACAGTTCCCGTCTTTTTATTTATTCAATACTAAGCCCCTGCACTCGTCAATACAGTTTCATGTATAAAAGCGGATAAGGATTTCCTTGTTCGTCATGCTCCGTTCTTTTATAGACATGAAATCCCATGTGCTCATAAAAACCTTTGGCAAGCGGATTCTGCTCATTCACGGTCAATTCATTGATAGAATATTTTTCAATCCCATATTGAATCAGCTTTTTCCCCAATCCCTTCCCCCTTTCCTCAGACAAAACAAATAGCATTTCAAGCCTTTGTCCCTCTATACCCATAAACGCAACCGGTAGTTTATTTTCGTTTTCCACAACAATCAAATGCGAAATATCTTCTAACGCTTGTGTGACATATTTTTTAATGATTTCTATTTCATGAACTGATAAAAACAGATGCGTTGCCTTGACTGAATTTTCCCACACGTGTAATAGCTGTTCAATTAAAGATGGATGCCGCTCGTTGTCTTCAATTATTCTCATACGCAATGCCCCGCCATTCTTGGTTTGTAACACACAAACCCAAGTACTTCAATTTGCTATTTCCTGCTCCATTACCGCCGCAAGCAGCGCAATACATGCCTCTAAGTCGTCTTTATGCACCATCTCGCCCGGCGAGTGGATGTACCGCGTTGGAATTGACAGCGTAATAGACGGTACGCCGCCGCGTGTTACATGAATCGCACCCGCGTCCGTGCCGCCGCGCGTCAGCACCTCGCGCTGGTACGGAATATTGTGTTGCTTCGCCGCCGTTTCAAACAACGCCACTACCTTCGGTGACGAAATACTGTAGCTGTCCTTTATCTTAATTGCCGCGCCGCCACCGAGCTTTACCTCCATCGGCACTGCGCCAATCATGTCGCCCGTATCGGTTACATCTATTGCAACGCCGATATCGGGAGCAACGCTGTACGCACCCGCCTTTGCGCCGCGCAGACCGAGCTCCTCCTGCGACGTAAACACCGCATAGATATCGTTTGGCGTATCCTTCGCGCGCTTAAGCGCTTCAAGCAGCACATAGCAGCCCGCGCGGTCGTCAAGCGATTTTGATAGAATATATCCGTTCTGTTCGACAAATTCGCCCAAAAAGCCCGCAACATCGCCGATTTGTACCCGCTTTAACGCCTCTTCTCTGTTTTTTGCGCCAATGTCAATGTATAGGTCTTCGACCTTAAGCTTCTCGACTTCCTTTTCCTGGTCGTAAAACACCACGCCGAGCGTGCCGTTTAAAAACCGTACCCGCTGCGCCAGCGCGTACTGCGGTCTTACACCGCCGATATTCTGCACACGGATATAGCCGTTTTCCTCAATATATGTCACAATCAGGCCAATCTCATCCGCATGCGCGGCGAGCATGAGCCGTTTTCCACTACCTTTTTTATGCGCAATCAGGTTGCCGAGCGCATCAATTGTAATTTCGTCTACATAGTCTTTGATTTCCGCCTTTATCAGCTCGTGCAGCGCCGTCTCGTGCCCCGACGGGGCCGTTATATCACATAATGCCTGCAACAATATCATCTATATCAGCTCCTTTATCCTTGTTAAAAAGAGTTTCGCCGTCTGCTCCACCGCCGCAACGTCCGTCTTTGCAACGACCGACACGGGCGAGTGTAAATACCGGCACGGCACGGACACAGCGCACGTTTTGCAGCCGCCTACAGCCGTCTGTACGGCGCGGGCGTCGTTGCCGCCCATTGTCGTGCGCTTATACTGTACCAAAATCCCCGCCGCCTGCGCCAGCGCATAGAGCTTTTTCGTCAGCGCCGGGTCAGAGTACGACCCACGGTCGAGCGTCGAAAACGCCGCTCCGCCGCCAAGTGTCGTCACCTCAAGATGCTTCGGCGCACCGCTTACGTCGCTGCACGTTGTCGACTCAAGCACAAGTGCAATATCCGCGCCAACACGGTTTGCTGCAATCTGCGCCCCGCGGCAGCCGACCTCCTCCTGTACGGTAAAGCAAAAATATGTGTCATATGCGCACGGCTCTTGTACAAGCTGCGCCAAAACAGCGCAGCCGCATCTATCATCGAATGCCTTTGCCTTCCAGCAGCCGTCGCCGAAGTCGCCAAAGCTTGTGTCAAACGCGGCATAGTCGCCCAGCGACACTGCGCGCTCTGCGTCAGCTTTGTCCTTTGCACCAATGTCAATATAGAGCTGCTTTTCCTTCACCGCCGCCGTACGCTCGTCCTTTGTCTGTAAATGAATCGCCTTAAGCGAAATAATTCCAGCCACATTTTCGGGCCCGACCACGACGCGCTTCCCAACCAATACGCGCGCGTCGATGCCGCCCACGGTCTTAAACTTCAGGTATCCGTTGTCGGTTACCGCACTGACAATCAGCCCTACCTCATCCATATGGGCGCACAGCATGACTGTTTTGTCTGCGCTTGCACCCTTTTTATAAACAATTAAATTCCCCATCACGTCAACCGTGATACGGTCCGCATAAGGCCGCACCGCCTCGAGCAAGATATCGCGCACATGGCCCTCGTCGCCGCTTACGCCGTGCGTTTCACAAAGTGTTTTTAACAGCATATTCTCACCTGATTTCTTCTGGATTCAGCATCGCCGGCGCCGCACTCAGCCGCCGCACAAACGCGGCCGCCAGCGTCCCCGCCGCCTCGAGGTCGCCAATCGCCGCCACCTCGGTCGGCGTATGCATATACTTAAGCGGCAGCGACAGAACCGCCGCCGGTACACCTGTCCGGCTCACCTGCACCGTCCATGCGTTCGTGCCCGTACTCCCGCCGTCGACCTCCGCCTTTGCGCCGACGCCGTGCTCCTCCGCCAGCTCCTTTAGCAGATGCGCAAACGGCGCGTGTACGTTCGGCCCAAGCGAGTACGCCACGCCGCCGCCCACATCAAACGGACAGTCCGCATTGTCCGGCGTTTTCGCGTGCGTTACGTCAATCACCAGCGCAGCGTCCGGCTCTGTACCGTAGGCCGCACACCCCGCTCCAGCAAGGTTCGTTTCCTCCTGTACGGAAAGCACAAAATATACGTCCACGTCGAGCGGCTCGTCCGCTAACACTTGCGCCGCATACAACAATGCGCACACGCTCGCCCGGTCGTCAAAGCTCTTGCCCGTCATCTGCCCGTTTAAAAGCGGCGCACATTCCTGTGAAAACGTCACCCAATCGCCCGCCGCAACGAGCGAGCGCACCGCTTTTTCGTCCATCCCGACGTCAATCGCCAGCTCGTCAATTTTCAGCGTCTTTTTGTTCTCGTCCGCACTTTGCAGGTGCGGCGGCTTGATGCCAATAATTCCAGCAATCTCACGTTTCCCATGTACAACGACCTCGCGCGCGGGCAGGATGCGCTCGTCCACGCCGCCTACGCTCGTGAACTTTAAAAAGCCTTTTTCGTCGATGCTCGTCACCATTAGCCCAATCTCGTCAATGTGTGCGTCGAGCATGACCCGTTTTGCGTTTTCCTTTTTGCTCTTTTTCACCGCAATTACGCTGCCCAGCGCGTCGAGGGCAACCTCCGCCTCAAAGCCGGATACGCCGTGCATCGCGCTTAGCCGCGCCAGTACAGCGGCTATATCAATTTGTTGTTTCATTCGTATCACCTCTTGCTTCTACCGTATCAAAGCGCGTTCACCAGCTGCTTAAACGCATCGCCGCGTACGGCAAAGTTTTTAAACATATCAAAGCTTGCGCACGCGGGCGATAGAATAACAACGTCACCAGCCCGCGCCGCGTCATACGCCTTCTGCGTCGCTTCTGCAAGCGTTTCGCACCTCGTAATATCCTCTTTATCCATGCCCGCGTCGGTCGCAGCCTTCTCAATCTTCGGTGCTGTCACACCAATGAGGAACAGCGACTTGACACATTCTTTTAAAACAGGGCCGAAGCTGTCGAACGGAATATGCTTATCGTAGCCGCCGGCAATTAGAATCACCTTTTGGTCAAATGAATGAAGCCCCGCCGACGCACGCGTCGGACTGCTCGCAATTGAGTCATTGTAAAATTTGATGCCGTCAAGCTCACGCACAAACTCAATCCGGTGTTCCACGCCGCCAAACTCGCGCGCGACCGTGCGGATTGTCGCCGCCGACACCATCCCCCACAGCGCGCCGATTGCCGCCATGTAATTTTCTACATTATGCACACCCGGAATCCGAATCTCGCTCGCCTTTAAAACGGCCTCCGTTCCGTAATATACGGTTCCATCCTTTAAATAAACGCCATGCTCCACTTCTTCTTTACGCGAGAAAAAGACCGGCGGATTCACCGCTTCCGCCGCAAAGCCGCGCGTAATATCGTTGTCGTAATTGAGCACAAGGCGGTCGCCCGTAAGCTGGTGCAAAAAGATGTTCTTCTTCGCGTCGATGTACTCGTCCATATCCCTATGCATATCGAGATGGTTCGGCGACAGGTTCGTCACAACGGCGATATTCGGGCTCGCCTTCATCGTATGGAGCTGGAAACTGCTCAGCTCTAAAACGGCGATGTCGCTTTCCTTAATCTGTTCGATATCGCCTAAAAGCGGCCTGCCGATATTGCCGCCGAGCCAAACGGTAATCCCCTCCTTTTTCAGCATTTCCGAAATCAGCGTCGTTGTCGTCGTTTTTCCGTCGCTGCCTGTTACGGCAATGATTTTCGCCGGACAAAGGTCGAAAAACACCTCCATCTCCGACGTGACCACGCTTCCGCGCGCCCGCGCTTCCACAAGCGCAGGCGTATCGAACCGCATCCCCGGCGTTTTAAAAATAATATCCGCATCGATATTATCGAGATAATTGTCGCCCAGATGGTACGTAACGGAATACTTCCCAAGCTGCGCGCGCTCCTCGGTAAGTTCATCCGCCTCGCGCCGGTCGCACGCGGTCACCTCCGCGCCGTTCTGCGCTAAAAACCGAATCAGCGGCAGGTTGCTCACCCCGATACCAATTACTGTGACCCGTTTTCCTTTTATCCCTTCTTTAAAAAGCCTTAGCTTCTCTGTCACCGATAACCCCTCCACATTGACACATGTCAAAATTTTACCACTTCATATTATCGTCCAAACAGGCGCAAAAGTCAACCGTTTCTACTATACTATACGCAAATATACGCAAATTTATCGGAAAATAGAATGAAAATTCAGCGCCCTCACGTAAAACGAGAATCAAAACGCCGCCCAATTGGAAAATCAGGCGTCTGCTTGCGCAAAAAAGCTTGACTTTTGGCGTATTTTGCGCTATACTTTATTTGTCAAATAAATAACGGGGAGCTTGCGAAAGCAGGCTGAGAGGAGCCGTGTCCGGCTCGACCCGCACAACCTGTTTGGATAATGCCAGCGTAGGGACCATAGGAAATTTTATGTGCGTTATGCTTCGGGCATAGCGCTTTTTTATTTCCGCACCACCGGCACGGGAGCAGGAAATCAATTCATGGAAGGGGAAATTTATTATGACAAAAAAACTAACCACAAGCGCAATTATGATTGCGCTCGCCGTCGTGCTCGCATGGGTGTCGAAGATTATTCCGGCTCCGTGGCTGCAGGGCGGCTCCATCACCTTTGCAAGCATGGTGCCAATCATCATTGTCTCGCTGATGTTTGACGTAAAGTGGGGGCTCTTATCCGCTGTCGTTTACGCTATCATTCAGATTATGATGGGCTTTTATCCGCCCCCGACGCAGACGTTTGGCTACTTTGTGCTCGTTGTACTGCTCGACTATGTGTTTGCATTCGGCGTGCTCGGCCTTGCCGCGCCGTTTTATAAGCTGTTTAGGAAAAAGACGTGGGCAATCCCTGCCGCGGGCGCAATCGTGACGGCGCTGCGCTATGTCTGCCATATCGCCTCCGGCGTATTAATCTGGGGCGTATATGCGGAGGAGGGACAAAGCGTGTGGGCGTACTCGCTGACGTATAACGGCACATACATGATTCCTGAAATTATTATCACAACCGTCGTGCTCGCGCTTTTGTCCGGATTTCTGCAAAAAGCGATTAAAAAGCAGGGAATTGCATAATACAAATTATTACAAAAAACGCGCCAAAACCGGCGCGTTTTCTTTTTTGCACATGCAATACAGCTTGCAATTTCTTCGACGAAATGGTACTATAAGAGTAAAAGAATGATACAGCATAAGAAGGGGTGGACGCGTTGACTGCATATGTGAAAAAACTGATCTGCATTGTTCTAATATTCGTTCTGGGGACAAGCTGTGCCCTGCCTGCGCTCGCGGAAATGAATTACAGCTATACAGGGATTGTATACGACATCGAGGCGGAGGATTTACCGCTATTGAACAACAGCCGCATGGAAAATACACATAGCATGTCAGCTGAGCTCAAAAAAAAGTGTGGTATCACAGATAAAATGCTGCAAAACCTATCCGGCTGGGCCGGTATCGCAGCAACAAACGAGGACAAAACCGTTCCCGAGCAAAGCGCGCCCGCACATTTGGAATTCGCGTTCTATCCCGAACAGGACGGCAGGTATTACATATGGCTTCGTCACACGGCAAGCAAATCGAACCAAGCCGGACAAAGTATCTTTATGGCGATTGGCAATAACGCCTATGCCAATTTGGGGCTAACGGCTGAGCCATATGCGCCGAAGTGGCTGCAAATCGCGGCAGTGGACGCCGCGGCGGGCGAGCGCTGCTTTTTACGCTTTATTCCGCGTCAGCGAAGCGGGATTATTTTAGACCGCTTTATCGTCACGACAAACCCAAGCTATGTCCCCACCGATAAAGAGCTCGGCATACAATACAGCGGGCAGTCTTCAGAAGCGGGCGACCTTTCCAAAATGCAGAACGCGGTCGGCCTCGCAATCGGTTCTAAAAATGCTTTTGTCAATTACCAGCAGGTGCAGATTGACGCAAACGACCCGTCAATCAAGCCGATTCTAAAAAACGACCGGACGTACCTTCCCCTGCGCTTTGTTGCCGAATCGCTCGGTGCAATTGTCGACTTTGACGAAACAAGCGGCAGGGCAATGTTAAGCACAGACACAGGCACCGTCAGTATGACGATTGGCGACGACGCGATATATAAGGAAATGGAACGGATTCCCATCAGCGACAGCATTTTTACAATAGGCGACCGGATATATCTGCCCGTGCGCGCTGTGTTTGAGGCGCTCGGGAAATACGCATTCTACGACAGCATATTTGAACTCGTTATCCTTTCAGATGAACCAAATATTTATGATAGTGAAGCAGATTATGACACATTGTGGACAATTGCGAAAAATATACTCTATGACCGGCCGTCCGGGGCGGAAATGATGGCGGATTTAAACGAAAACAGCCCGAGCGACGAGCATCCGCGTCTGCTTTTACACCAATCGGACTTTGATCGGATTATTGAAACGGCAAAGACGGATTCGGTGCTTGCAAATATGATTGAAAAGGTCAAACGGGCGAACGAAAAAACGAAAAACCAGACCAGCGCAACGACAAGATACAACGCCAGCGGTGATGCGGGCAACATGCTTCAGCCGGCGCGGGACGCAAAGGAAATCTTGTTTACTATGTCGTTTTTGTACAAAATCACCGGCGACGAGGCCT
>URQR01000070.1 GCA_900550065.1 uncultured Eubacteriales bacterium
CGGCGAGGACTGCTATTTTGAGGCGAACACAAGCGGCATTGGCTGGGACAATGTTGTAGTGGACATTTCGCTTTCCATCAAAGACCGCAGCCCCGGCGGAAATTTGCAGTTTAAGGATAAGGACAAAAAACAGGGCACACTGTTTACATTTAGTGCCGATGTCGTAAAATCGGCCGGCAGCGGCAAAGAGCTTGGTACGCTGAAAAAGGGCAAGTGGCTCGATTTGTCCTTTGTGCTTAACTTTACAGATCGGACTTACTCGACCTACGTTGGCGGTAAGCAGGTTGAAAAAGGTGTTGCTATGAAAGGCGACGCATCAAAGGAATTCATTAATATGCGCTTGTATGTGGCAAAAGGAACGACAGGCGGTATCCTTTTAGACAACTTTGCGGTATATCAGGGCACGGAGCCGCGTGACGTATCCGACGAATACGAACCCGCTCCAACAATGGCGCCCGCTGGCCCGGGCAAGGATTATGTATTAAATACGCCGGATTTAACAAAGCTGGACACCGGCGTTGTGCTCCTTCTTGACAACGCAAACGCTTACGCGAAAAAGGATTTAACAAAGGTTGACCCGCAGAATGAGGCGGTTGTGCCGTTTACGACAAACGACCGCACACTCGTTCCGGTGCGCTTTATCTCTGAGAGCATCGGCGCACAGGTCGGCTGGGATGAGGACACACAGACTGTTACAGTAACTGGCGAAGGGAAAAACATCACCCTTACACTTGGTCAGGCGGAAATGTATGTCGACGGCGAAAAGGTTGCGCTTGACGCGGCGGCCGATACCTACTATGACCGCACGATGCTCCCGCTCCGTGCGCTTGTCGAAGCACTTGGCAAAAATGTATACTGGGATGAAAGAGGGCTCATCCTTATCACAGAGCCGACAATTACGCTCGACGCTGAAACTGACGCGCGCCTGATTGGCGCAATGTACGGTTACTTAAAGACCGGCACACTGGCGCTCAACTATGCGGCCGCACCGAGCTATACCCAGTCCGTCATTGACGAGGCGGTCAAGGCTCCGTCGCTTTCCTATAAGGGCGGTGCAAATGCCGGCGCCGGCGAAAAGGGCGCAAAAGCGCTGTATTACCTCACACTTTCCGAATATCTCGGTATGGACGCAAAAGCAACGGACGGTACGACTGCAAAGGATGGCGCGCTGAAACAGCTCCGGTCGCTGATCGGCGGCGGAAACGAACCATTTGCCTGCGTGGGATGCTACTGGAGTCACGCAGCCGTTGCAGCGGACCTCGTTTTAGTTAAGAACACGCCTTCCATCTATAACGAACTGACACCGGATGAAAAAGACCGGATGGACTGGCTGATGAAGGCGCTTGCAGTTGCAGGCAACTGGGGCTTTAACGACGAAAACAACTACAAGACGGGTACAGACCTAATGGGTAACTTCGGTAAGACATGGAACCCGAACTACCGCAACGCATACCTGCCTGTTGTATTATCGGGCGCGATGTATTTCGGCGCGGAAGAACTGGACAAAATTTTTGTTTCCTTCAGCTACGACGAGTACATGAAGAAATTTGACGAATACGGCTTTACAAACATCAAAAAGGCGTGGGAGCCGGCCGGCAAAGACGCAATGGAAAAGGGCGGCGAAGTAACCCTCTTAGGTGGCATTGGTGCAAGCGGTATGGTAGCTGGCCAGAGCGGCGGCAGCGGCAAGGGCGTAAAGCTACCGTTCAAGTACAACGGCATGGGCCTTGACCAAATTCAGGAAATCTATGTAAAGCTGATGGAGTATACCTACGGCAAAGTGGTTCGGAGCGACTATGGCGTAAAAGGCGATAAGGACTACAGCTATATCATCTCCGGCAAAGAGTCACCCTACACGGGCTACAACGGCATGATGACCGAATTTGCGGGCAGCGACGGCAGCGGCCTGCGCAGCAACGCGGGCTACGGTTTTGATAGCTTTATGAGCATCGTACCGACGCTTGCAAACTTAAAACTGTTCGGCATATGGGATTCCTCTACGCCGGCGCAGCAGAAGGTTGACGCGCTGATGTATGTCGGCAACAACGACCTCATCTTTAAGATGCAGGAGGGGTACCACGGCTTCTCGACCGGCAGTGTCCATGAGGTATATGAATACGGCTCGGTGACGCGCGGCTACTCGATGGATAAAGATATTTGGCGCACATTCCATTGTTTTGAAACCACGCCGACAACAATTGCAAAAGACCCGAACAAGGCCAATATGCCGGAGATGCCAAAGGCAGAGCCGAAAGACGGCGTTAAAGAAGCACCGGACGGCGCGCTCGTACCAGGCTTCTATTCCGGTAAATTCCCGGAGGAGTCTTATATTAAGCTTGATAAAAAGTATACCGGCGATGTAACGGCTGAGTTTGACCTTGTGTTTGGGCCGGAGGTCGACGAGCTCTTTGACGGCGTTATTATGTACGACGCGGCGGACGCGAAGGATTTGACATATCAGAAGACAAACGCGCTGATTCAGCTCAAGGACGGCACAATTAATATTATGAACGGCAGCGGTTACAAACCGACCTCGTTCCAAGTTGTGCCGAACTATCGTTACCACATTAAGGCGACGATGAACGCAAAGACGAAAAAGTGGAACGTATGGGTAACGCCGACGTATCCGACGGAGGGTAAGGAGACGCTCGTAGCGGAAAACTATTCTTTCCGTACCGGCGCGAACGATATTTCCGATATCGGTTCGCTGATTCTTGTTCAAGCATCGGCGACGGGCAGCTACTGGATAGAAAACCATACTGTTACGGAATAAATTAAAATAAAAAAAGACCTACTCAATTGAGTAGGTCTTTTTTTATGCTTTCGGCTGTTTCATCGTCAGGGAAATCCGTTTCTTTTCCACGTCTACGCTGATAACCCATACGTCGACCACATCGCCGACTTGCAGCACCTCGGACGGGTGCTTGATATAGCGGTTCGTAATCTGTGAAATATGCACTAAACCGTCCTGATGTACACCGATATCGACAAACACACCAAAGTCAATCACATTTCGTACCGTCCCCTTCATCTGCATCCCGGGCTTTAAATCCTTCATATCCATTACGTCCGTGCGCAGCATTGGCGGCGGCAGCTCGTCGCGTAAATCACGGCCCGGCTTTACAAGCTCGGCAACAATATCACGCAGTGTTGGCACGCCTATGCCGCACGCCTGCGCCGCAGCGGCAGCGCCCATTTCCTGCACCCGTTTTTCAAGGTCGGAGACCTTCCCCTTCTTTACATCCTCTTTTTTATAACCGAATAAATCAAGCAGGCTTTGTGCCGCGTCGTACGACTCCGGATGAACTCCCGTATTGTCGAGTACGTTTTTCGCACCCGGAATCCGCAAAAACCCCGCGCATTGCTCAAACGCCTTCGGGCCGAGCTTTGCCACCTTTTTGAGCTGTGGGCGCGCCGTGAACGCGCCGTTTTCCTCGCGGTACGCAACAACATTTTTCGCCACCGCCGCCGACAGGCCGGACACATAGGACAACAGCGGCGCAGACGCCGTATTTAAGTCCACACCGACCTTGTTGACACAGTCCTCCACCACACCGCCCAGCGTTTCGTCGAGCTGTTTTGGCGGCATATCGTGCTGGTACTGGCCCACGCCGACCGACTTCGGGTCGATTTTGACGAGCTCTGCGAGCGGGTCCTGTAGGCGGCGCGCAATGGAAACCGCGCTGCGCAGCGACACGTCAAACTCTGGGAACTCCTGTGCGCCAAGCTTCGAGGCAGAATACACCGACGCGCCCGCCTCGTTGACCATCATATACGACACCGGGCGGTCAATCTCGCCGATTAATTCCGCCACAAAAATCTCCGACTCCTTCGAGGCCGTTCCGTTGCCAATTGCAATCATGTCTACTTGATATTTTGTAATCAATTGCGTCAGCTTTGCCTTCGCCTCGGCAACCTTTT
This sequence comes from uncultured Eubacteriales bacterium, assembly GCA_900550065.1. GTDB lineage: Bacteria > Bacillota > Clostridia > UBA1381 > UMGS1253 > Aphodoplasma. The sequence continues at coordinate 3,922 of URQR01000070.1, forward strand.
TTTGCGGCGCGGTGGGATAGACAACCGTCGTATCGAGCACCTTGCCCGTCGCGTCGACCACCGCGATCTTACAGCCCGTGCGGTACGCCGGGTCAAACCCGAGCGTCACCTTGCCCTTAATCGGCGGCTGCATCAACAGCGCCTTCAAATTCAGCCCAAAAATTTTGATGGCCTGTTCGTCGGCCCGCTGTGTCAGCCCCGCGCGGATTTCGCGCTCAAGCGACGGAAAGATAAGCCGCTTATACGCGTCCGCAATCGCTTCTTCTAAGTACATGTCCGATATACTCTTGCCCTTGATAAACATATGTCTAAGCCCGCCGACTGCCCGCTCCTCATCAACGTCGACGCCGACCTTTAAAAAGCCCTCTTTTTCGCCTCGGTTGACGGCAAGGATGCGGTGTGACGGAATCTTCGACACTGGCTCGCTGTAGTCATAATACATCGAATATACCGAGTCCTCCTCCGTCGCTGCCGCCGTCGTCAGCATAGCTGTACGCTCAAAGAGTGTACGCAGCATCTGGCGCGCCTGCGCATCGTCGGATACAAGCTCGGCGATGATGTCTTTTGCACCTTCTATCGCCTCCTGTACGCTTGTTACACCCTTTTCCCCGTCAAGATAGCGCTCTGCCTCCGCAAAAAGGTCACCCGACTGCATCGTCTGGGAAACGATCAGCTGCGCCAGCGGTTCTAAACCGCGTTCCTTAGCGACGGTCGCACGCGTGCGCCGTTTCTGCTTAAACGGGCGGTAAATGTCTTCGAGGCGCGCAAGCGTCTGCGCCGCCGCAATGTCCGCCGCCAGCTCGTCCGTCATCTTCTCCTGTTCGGTAATAGAAGCGACAATTTCCTCCTTGCGCTTTTCCAAATTGCGCAAATAGCCGAGCCGTTCGTGCAACTCGCGCAGCACCTGGTCGTCGCACGAGCCGGTCATTTCCTTCCGGTAACGCGCGATAAACGGGATTGTGTTGCCCTCGTCGACCAGCGTCACAATGTTTGCCACATGCTCCGGCTTTATTTTAAATTCATCTGCAAGTATTTTTTGAATATCCATTGTATTTGTTCTCTCCTTTTTTCCATCTTTTAAAATTATAGCATACTTTTTTGTAAAAAAGCAAATCCCGAAACGGATGGTTTTTCCGCAATAAATTTTATCGATAAAATACACAAAAACAGTTGATTTCTTTTTAAAAGTGTATTAGAATAAGGTAGACATATGACTTTTGTAGAAAGTATATTGTTCCGGCATCTGCCGGACGGAAATTTAAGGAAAGAGGAGAGGTTTTACAATGGCAAATGAAGATGCAATCTTAAATCAGTTTAAAAACGTTGCTGATGAGGGCGTCGCAGTAGATGCAAGCAAAAGGCTTCGCGTTGGTATCATTGGTACCGGCTGGATCGCTGACGCGCACATGGAGCAGTACAAAAAGATGCCCGACGTTGATATCGTAGCGGGCGCGGACCTTGTTGACGGTAAGGCGGAGGCGTTCTTTAAAAAGCATGGCGTTGAGGGTGTAAAGTGTTACCCAAGCCACAAGGCGATGCTCGACGATGAGAGCTTAAAGCTCGACGCTGTCAGCGTTTGTACATACAATATGACGCACGCAGAGTGTACGATTTACGCGCTCGACAAGGGTGTGAACGTACTGCTTGAAAAGCCGATGTGCGTAACGACGGAAGAAGCGATTGAAATCCTGAAGGCGGAGAAGAGAAGCGGCAAGGTGCTCTCTATCGGCTTCCAGCCGCGCTTTGACCCGAACATGCAGATGGTTAAGGCTGTTGTAGAGTCCGGCGTACTCGGACAAATTTATTACATTCAGACGGGCGGCGGCCGCCGCAGAGGTATCCCGACGCCGTTCGGTACGACGTTCATTGAGAAGGAAACAGGCGGTATCGGCGCGCTCGGCGACATCGGCTGCTATTCGCTCGATATGGTATTAAACGCAATCGGCTATCCGAAGCCGCTCACCGTTACGGGTTATAAGTCCGACTTCTTCGGCAAGGACCCGAACTACTGTGGCTATCCGAAAGCTAAGCGCGAGGAGTATTCTAAGAAGTTTGGTGTAGACGACTTCGCGGCTGGTTTTATCCGCTTAGAAGGCGGTATCATCTTAGACTTCCGTATCGCGTGGGCGATGAACCTCGATACGTCGGGTGATACAATCATCATGGGTACAAAGGGCAGTCTGCGTATTCCGTCGACAGAGTGCTGGAACGGCACAATCGGCGGCCCGCTTAAGGTTTACAGCGAGGTTGGCGGCGAGCAGGTTGAGACGGAAATCCCGATGAAGGAAAGCAACGTAAACTGCTTCGAGGTAAAGGTTCGCTCCTTCCTCGACGCAATTAAAAACGGCGGTACGGCGCCTGTTCCGGCGAGCCAGATTCTCTACAATCAGGCAATTCTGGACGGTATTATGAAGTCGTCCGAGCTCGGCCGTGAGATTGAAGTAGAAATTCCGGAAATCTAAGCTTAATAGCATTTAAAAAGCTTTGCACAAATTGTGCAAAGCTTTTTTATTTTATTTCTACTTCACAATACTGAAATAGTGCTCAAAAAACCGCGCCGCGTCCACTGTTTCAGCCACAAAGTGGCGGCCATCTTCCGACGGGGTAAAATACGTCACGCCGCCGCAGCGTTCGCTTGTGGTTTCTACCTCGACCGTGCCGCGCGCAAAGCCGCACAGCGTATCGTCAAACAAACACGCCGCTGCAAGCGGGTCATGGAACGTCACCGTCCCGTCACAGCACGCGCACCATTTTTCTACATAGGGCAGAACAGGCGCAAGCACCGGCGCAGTAAAGCGCGCGTATACCTCCTGCGGGCGCAGCTTCACCCGAAGCGTCGCGTCCAGCCCAACGGCGTAAAGCGCCTTTACGTCGCGGTTATCATAGACCACCTTCGACGCAAACGGGTCACAGCGCACATTCCACTCCGACATCGGCATATCGAGCTTATTGTAAAAGTTGCCTGACATCAGCACGACCGATTTTAAAAGCTTCGCCGTTTCCGGATAGGTCAAAAACAGCAGCGCAACGTTTGTCAGCGGGCCGATCGCAAGCAGTGTAATCTCGCCCGGGTTTTGGCAAATGATATCGCGCATAAATGTAACCGCGCCGTTCGGCGCAAACGCCGTTTCGTGCGGCCATGCGGATAAGTCGTCCGCCTGCGGCGCGCGCGGCTGGAGCTGTTTGGTCAGTATTGGCTCGCCCGTACCCGCAAAAATCGGAATCTCCTTCCCTGCCGCGCGGCAAATTGCGCTTGCAAGCTGTGCGCGCTTTTCCGGCTCGCCGCTCACAGTCGTAATTCCAACCAACTCGCACGCCGGCTGGCACAATAAATACGTCAGCGCGATTGAGTCATCAATATCGCTCCCAATATCTGTATCCAATAAAATTTTTTGCATGGTTCATCCCCCTATAAAAAAGATTTCTTTCCAAAGAATTATCTTCATTATAGGGCGTACTTACATGCTTGTCAATCCGGTTTTACAATTCTTTCTGAATCTTTTTCACGTCCACATCGCGCGGCAAAATGCCCTCTTTTACGCAGATTGCCGCCGCAATGCCGCCCGCCTCGCCGATACCGGCACAAATCGGCATCACGCGGAAGTTGGAGTGCGCCATGTGCGTCCCCGAGATGTTGCGCCCAGATAAGAGCAGGCCGTCAATTTTTTCCGGTACAAGGCATCCATACGGGATTGTGTAACCGTCAATCTCCGGAAACTCCTTCTGCGCGCCCGTTTCGTCGAGGCCCGCACCCGTAATATTATGTACGTCAAAATTAAAGCTTGCGTCACGCACTACCCAATCGTCAAACTGGCGCGACGCTAAAATATCCTCCTCCGTAATCTGTGCAACGCCCTTAAAGTGGCGTGTTTCGCGGATACCAATGAGCGAGGCCGAGCTAATGATAAAGCAGTTTTCATACCCGGGCACAAATTCGCGCAAAAAGCGGACAATTTCGTCCATCTGCGACCGGCACACAATCTCCGCCCGTGTCAAATCGGCCGCCTTCGTGCCGTCGATGTCAATCGCGTTTGTCATGTTGCACGTCACAACACCCGGCAGCGTCGATTCATATAAGAGCACATGCCCCGCCGGGAACGGAATATGCTTGCGCGCTAACGCCTGCAGCTCGCCGCGCGGCGTTTCGTATGTACTTTCAAACGAGCCTAAAAATACCGCCCGCTCTGTATCCACGTCCCCGACTTTAAACATAATGGTCGCAGGCTGCATCTTACCATCTTGCTCACGCCCAAGCGTATAGGCCGCACCCGACTTTGCAGCTACGTCGCCGTCGCCGCTCGCGTCAATCACAACCTTTGCCATAATTGCCTCACGACCCGATTTGCTCTCGCAAATCACGCCCGTGACCCTATCGTCTTCCATGATGACCCCGCTGGCAAATGTATAAAGCTGCAATTTTGCGCCCGCCTCATCAAGCATTGTTAAAAACAACTGCTTGAGCTTCTCCGGGTCAATCGTAATGGTCACTTTATCCTTGTATTCCCCTTCGTTTTGCGCCGCGCTTCTTTGTAGAATCTCATGATAGAGCTTGCTGCCCGACCGGCCCGTCCAATGACTCATCAGCCCCACCGTCGCAATCCCGCCGACTGCGCCCTGCTGCTCAATGAGCATCGTGTCCGCTCCCATACGCGCGGCCGAAATCGCCGCGCAAACGCCTGCCGGGCCTGCGCCAACGACGAGCACGTCGACCTCGTGCGTGACCGGAATCTGCCGCTTTGGTTCTTCATAGAATTTCATTCCATACCACCCTTTACTTCTTTTTTGTTGTATACTATAATAGTAGTATACAACAGCAGGTGCATCAAAACCTTAAAAATCTGTTTCAAAATCTATAAAAACGTGCACAAGACGTTAGGGGGGGCGGCTATGGTAACACAAATCACGAGCTATATTGACTATTTAAAACGTCAGCACGGCCTGCAAATCACAGTACACGACCGCACGGGCCAGCTTGCGCCGTATATGGACGCGCTGGCGGGCTACAACATTCATGCAAACGCCTATTGCCTGTATGTCAAGTCGCAAAAAAACCTATGGGACAAGTGTCGCTTCAAGCAAAATAAGGTCTTCACAAAGTGCGGCGAAGGCGCGTTTTTCGGGATGTGTTTCGCCGGCGTAGAGGAGTTTGTGCTGCCGTTCTTCTATGAGGGGGCAGTCGCCGGCTTTGTCAGCGTGAGCGGCTACAGAAAAAACGAGCAAAAAGCAAAAGAAAGGCTTTATACGCTCTCGAACGAATACCGCCTCGACCGCGAAGTGCTGTTGTCGCTCTACGAAAACCATCTTTGCGCCGACATCCCCGACAAAAAGTTTGTCCAAACGCTGATTGAGCCGCTATGCGCAATGCTGACCCTGCTGTGCGCGCATACGGCGCAGACATATCCGGAAAACAGCTATATCGGCGAGTCAAATTACATTTACGGGCACATTCTCGTTTATCTGCGCCGCAACTACGCCGCCAAAATTACGCTCGACGACCTCGCGGCGCTGTGCCATTGCAGTAAGTCTTATATCAGCCATATTTTTAAAA
>URQR01000071.1 GCA_900550065.1 uncultured Eubacteriales bacterium
GACTTTTATTTTTTACTATGCTATCAAATATCCAAAACCGTCCGCATGGCGGTATACTTTACCCAAGAAGCCTGCCTCTTCTATTTTTTCGGACGTAGCTTTAGGGTAACAATTTCAAAATTACCTACGTTTAACGTTATGCTGTTTCCGTTTGCGGTAAGCTCCGCCTCGTTCTGCTCGAGCATGTCGCAGCGCCATGCCTGCGCAATATCAAAGCCGAACGTGAGTGTTGCGCTGCATTTACTGTCGTATGCCTCGTACATGCGAACGATGATATCCTCGCTGTCCTCGGCCTGCTTTACTGTTTCAATGATGACGTTTTCTTTGTCGCACGAAACAAGGCTGTAGCTTGCACTCAGAGCGCCGTCCTGCGCGCCGAGCGCGACAGCTTTGAGCGGGCAGTTGAGCTTGTACGCCTCTTGAATTACGCCGGCAGTATAAACGTCGCCGCCGTGTGGAAGGAGCGAGTACGTAAAGGTATGCACATGCTTGTCCGCCGCCGGGTTCGGGTCGGTTGCAGATTTAAGCAGGGAAAGTTTGATTGTGCTTCCCTCTGTATTATACCCATATTTGCAGTCGCTCAATATGCTAAATCCATATCCATATTCGGACAAATCGGCCCATTTATGCGCGCATACCTCGAATTTGGCGCGGTCCCACGGCGTATTCTCGTGCGTGGGGCGCGACACATGTCCAAACTGGATATCGTAGGTCGCCTGCGCCGTATGAATCGTGGTTGGGAACGCCGCTTTTAGGAGAATATGCTCTTGCTTCCAGTCGATGATGTTCTCTACGTCGATACGGCGGCTATCTTCGTACAGATAGATCGTCTGCGTGATGGTCGAGTCGAGGAACTTCTTGACGATTTTCAGCCCTGCACGCGCGCCGTCGGACACAGGTTCACACGACATCACCTCGTCAAGCTGCCACATTTTTTGCTTATAATAGTACGAAATTTCCCATGCGTCGTACTCCTTCGGGAAGTCCTCGTACGCCTGTAAACAGAACGCTTTGCCTTCTTTCACAACCTCACGTCCGTGCTCTTTATCAAACAGAGAAACGATGTTGCAGCTTTCGTCCATGACGATCCGGTAATACCTGTTTTCGATTGTGCGTCCATCTACGGTTATGTTGTTTTTGCTCGTTTCCGGTACGACAACGGCATAGCCCATAGCGGGAATTTCGGATACATATGCCTTCCCGTTTTCCGTATCTACATAGCCATCTGTCTTGAACCCGGCCGGATTGTATACGAGCAGGCCACCTGTCGTGTTTACCTGTCCAGCGATATGGGCGAGCGCACTATCCGCCACCGCTGCGCCGGCCTGCTGAATCGCTTGATAATCTCTGTCGGAGTCCTCGTAAACCTCGAAAATCGACGAGCCGGGGATGATGTCGTGGAACTGGTGGAGCAGAACCGTTTCCCACGCGTCGTAGAGCGTCTGCTTCGGGTATGCGCCGCCGGCGAGCAGGCTGTCCGTCACGCACAGTGTTTCCGCCTTTTGGAGCAGCAGCTCGCTTTTTCGGTTGTTCTTTTTGTTCTTTGCAATCGATGTATACGTCCCGCGGTGAAACTCAAGATACAGCTCGCCGACCCAACGCGGCGTACGGCGCAGCTTTTTGCAGTTTTCGTCAAATTCGCTCCGGATGCTGGCGATATAGTCGCCCGCAAACTCAATCTTTGTCTTCGGGATACCAGGCAGCCCGTAAGAGAGCCGCCGCTGCTGCTCAAGCATGTCTTTGGTTGGGCCGCCGCCCCCGTCGCCGAAGCCGAATGTGATGAGTGCCTTGCTCTGATAATCCTTTTGCTGGAGCGTCTGCCATGTGCCGAGCACCTGTTCCGGCTTGATGTAACCGTTATAGGTCGCGCTTTTCCATGGGGAATACTGCCCGCGCTCACCCGCGTCCTTCGCCGTCATAAAGTGTGTAAAGACTTCGCTTCCATCAATGCCCTCCCATATAAAGGTATCAACCGGCATTTTATTTGTTTCGTTCCAACTAATTTTCGAGGTTACAAACGTGTCAACACCACACTTTTTCAAAATCTGCGGCAATGCCGCGCTGTAGCCGAATACGTCCGGCAGCCAGAGGATTTTGCTGTCAACGCCGAACTCCTCTTTCATGAAGCGTTTCCCGTGCAAAATCTGGCGCACTAAGCTTTCGCCGGAGGTCAGGTTACAGTCGGCCTCAAGCCACATAGCACCTTCAACTTCCCAGCGTCCCTGCGCAACCAATTCCTTTATCTGCGCGTAGAGCTCCGGCGCGGCGTATTTGACGTATTTGTAGAGCTGCGGCTGCGACGACATAAACTGATACTCCGGATACTGCTTCATCAGCGCCGCAACGGTGGAAAAGCTGCGCTGCGCCTTTTCGCGCGTCTGCGCCAGTGTCCACAGCCATGCTACGTCGATATGTGTGTGTCCGATACAGCTAATGGTTACGCCGTTGTCGCCGCAGAGCTTATCGTAAAATTCATCTTTTAGATACTGCGCCGTTTCTTCTATGCTGCGGTAGAACGCCTCACTTTTCGGTACGCGCAGGTCAAGGTGCAGCAGGGCGATGTCAAGCGCTTTCATGATTTTTATATAGTTGTTGTCGTGCTCGGCGAAGCAGAGCGCCGCGCGGTACGGCACCCACACATCGTAGTAGAGCTGTTCGACGCGCGTGTCGAGCAGATTTAGCGACGGCAGGAAGCGTACGCTGTTTTCATGCATACCAACATAAAAGTAGATATACATGTCGTAGTATGTTTCCGGCTCAAGTGGCACATCCGTATGATTGACGTCAAGTGCCTGAACCATTTTGCCGTTTAAGTACACGAGGCCCTGCGGGTTCTTTGCGTCCCACTCACCCTCGCACCCGGTCAGAAGCTGGAAATACAGCTCTTTGCCCTCCTCTGCCTTCGGCGTTGTAAATTCCGTATGAAACCAGAAGTGCCCGTCGCGCCCGGACAGGAGCGTATCCGGCGCAAACGGCGCATAGGGCAGCTCCGTCTGTGGACGGTCCGTTTCCGTATAGCCGCACGGCGCGTATGTAAAGTCCGTCAGGTCGCAGAGCTTTTCCACTGTCAGTTCCTTGAGCACGCTGCACATAGTGCGGATTTTTTCTTCTGTGTAAATGATAACAATCACGTCCTTTCGTGTTATTACTTTCAGTATAGCGTTTCGGAAAATAAAAGTCTTATATTGCAGTGATTTATTTTTTATGGTATATTGATATTAAAATTTTAAGGGGTGAAGCAGATGGAGGCTGTAAAACGGTTGCTGGCAAAAAAGCATATTGATGCAGACACGGGGTTTCGATACCGCTATATCCAGAGTGAAACAGAATATTTTCGGTTGCATTGCCATGAGTATTTTGAGATATTTTTAACCTTACAGGGAGATATTGCGCATATTATTAACGGCAGATGCGAGCAATTGCGGGAGGGGAGCCTTGTGCTGATACGGCCCGACGACATACACGACTACAAATACCAGTCGGGCGACCTGTACCGTTTTATCAACCTCGCCTTCGACCGTGAAACGGCACAGTCTCTGTTTATTTTTTTAGGCCGGCAGGCCTGTGAGGACGCGCTTCTTTCGTGTGCAATGCCGCCCGTAGTACGGCTCAGCGCCGGAGAAAAGGAAAAGCTATTGCTACTGTTTCAGGGGATAAATGCGGTGCAGAGAAACGACGCATTGCAGGCGAAAACGCAGATGCGGCTGCTTTTGGCGCAGGTGGTCGCAAAGTATTTTCTGGCTGTGCCCGCCGCGCTGGAGACGAATGCGCCGCCGTGGCTGGAGGCGTTGTGCCGGGCTGTGGCGGAGGAGCTGCATTTTGTGGAGGGAGCACAGAAGATGGTTTACCTTTCCGGCAGGAGCAAGGAACACCTTGCGCGCATGATGAAAAAATATTATGGTATAACGACGTCGGAATTTATTAACCGCCTGCGCCTAAATTACGCCGCGAACATGCTTTTAAACAGCAATATGGCAATTATCGACATCTGTTTTGAGAGTGGCTTCGGAAATGTAAGCTGGTTTTATTCGCAGTTTGAGGAGCGTTACGGCGTAACGCCGAAGCAGTACCGTGCGACGGGCGGGATATTGTAGTGCTGTTACAGTAAAAAAAGACGGCAGTACCGTCTTTTTTTACTGTATTTTAATTTTTATATTACAGCACATCCATCGAAAATACGCGGAACTTGTCGTCACCCCACGTCTTTTTCGGTACGAGCCTGATTGCCTTTGCGCGCACGTTTACGTCGCAGTACACGAGCCGTTTGTAGTTGTTTTCCTCGCTGAAAACGACCTTTTCGCCGTCCGGCGTGTCCGCCACAATGTCAAACGCCTTTACGAGTGTGACCGGCGTTTTGTACTCCGGCTGATGAAGCGGGAAGTTACACGGCATATTATGCGTCTTACGGTCGAGATTACTGTCGAACACGAGCCGTACCTGTGAAATGTCCTCATAGTCGTCGAACGTGAACTCGATACAGTCGCCCGCGCTGCCGATAAAGCCGTTGTAGCCTTCGTCCGTTTCGCGGTCAATTCCGTTTCGTACAGCTTCCTCATTTACATGCGCTTTTTTCGTGAGCGGCGCCGTCGCGCGCGTATGCCACGGAAGCCAGCAGTCGTCTTCCATGAGTTGCTGCTGCAGCTTGTGCGTGTCAACCTTGCGCAGGTCTACGCCGTCTTTTACCGCAATCGCGGCGGCCGTGCCGAGCGCCTGCCCGAGCAGCGCGCACGTTCCCATGACACGGCACGACGAGAGTGCGGCGTGCGTCACGCTGATGTTGCGCCCTGCAAAGAGCAGGTTTTTAATGTTTTTCGAGTAGAGACTACGGTAGGGGATACCCCACGGCGACGGCGCAGGATGGTAAATCGTCGGATGCCCGCCGTCGTAGTAGAACCCCTCCGGAAAGTGGTCGTCCATTGTCCAGCCGCCGTACGCGATGATATCTTCAAAGCGGCCCTCTGCCTCTACATCGTTTTGCGTGATAACATAGTCGCCCACGTAGCGGCGGCTCTCCCGCTTACCGGGCAGAAACCCAATCCAGTCCATTTCCCAGTTTTCAACGCCGTGGTCGCCATGGTTTTTCATATGGTCCCATACGCCGAACGCAATTTTTAATAGCTCGTCGCGCAGCTCCTCCGTATCATGGATGCTGTCCTTGTCGCCGCCAAGCTCAATCCACCAGTAGTTTGTAACCGTGTCGTGCGGGCGGTCTTTGAGCATAGCGTCGGTCGGGTATTTGTACGCCCACGCGGGGGGGATAAACTTTTTCGGGCTGTCCGTTTCACGTATCTGAAACAGACAGCTCATTCCCATCGTCTTTTTGTCGGCCGTGTCGGGTGGAATCCGCTCGCCGAAGTCACGCTTTGCCTCACGTCCGAGCATAAACTCCGCCCCTGTGAGCGGGGCAAGAATCGAGTCGCCCGAGCAATCGGCGAAATAGGTCGCTTCTACGGTATGGTACGTTTCCGTCGTAAGCTGCCACCCGGTCACGCGGCGGATTGTATCGCCGTCCATATCCGCCGTTTGGCAGGTACAATTTAAAAGCAGCGTGATATTCGGCTCGGCCTTTGCGAGTCCGTACAAGACGCTGTCCCAAATTGAAAAGCTTAGGTTCGTGTTGCGGTAATAGTTTTCCATGATGATTTCTTCAAGCAGGCCCGACTCGCGTACATGCTCGCCGCCAGCCGTCGCGCCGCAAATCCACATCCGGATTTCGCTCGACGCGTTTCCGCCCAAGACTGGACGGTCCTGCATCAAAACGACCTTAATGCCGCGCCGCGCCGCAGCTACTGCCGCGCATAACCCGGCGAGTCCGCCGCCAACCACGCACAAATCGGCGCTGTATGTTTTGTTTCGCATATTGTTTCCCTCCAACAATCTTTTTTATTATTATATATGGATGTAAGCGTATAATCAAGAAGAATCCTGCATGCTTTTCTATAAAATTGTGCACAGGTCAAAGTGCAAGCTTTCCTTTGCGATATTGAAATTAGTATGTTATACTTAATAAAATGACTGATTGGAGGCGTTATGGCAATGATTACATATAAAAATATAGAGAGGCCGGAAGTAACCGCTGCGTTGTTTGACGGTTTCGACCGCTATCAGGAAGTGAAAAAATGCTGGCGCAAGATCGGCGGCGCATGGATTTTAAAGGACATTGCCTTTATCGAGCAGTGGAACGAGCAGGAATATGCGTATTTGGCGCAATGCCTGCGCCGGACACTCGAAACGGGCGGCGCTGTTGTTGGTGCGTTTACGGATGGAGGTCTGGTTGGATTTGCGTCGGTTGAGGGAAGAGTGTTTGGCGGCGAACAGATGTATGTGCAGCTTTCCTCATTGCATGTTTCCTATGGGCGGCGCGGCGAGGGGATTGGGAAAGCACTGTTTGCCCGAGCTTGCAGCCATGCAAGAAAATTAGGCGCAAAAAAGCTATACATTTCCTCCCACTCCGCAGAGGAAACACAGGCGTTCTATAAGTCGGTGGGCTGTGTGGAAGCGGCAGAGTACGACGCTGCGCTGACGGCGGCGGAGCCATGTGACTGTCAGTTGGAGTATTTGTTGTAAATTTTTCTATATGCAAAAAACGCGGCATTTGCCGCGTTTTTTTGTATAAACAGTATTAGTCGTCGCAGCCGCAGCCACAACCGCAGCTCGGGGTGCTGTCACAGTCGAACGCCGTCGGCGGGAAGAATTCGTCCACCGGGAATTCGATGCGCTCGAACAAATCACACGGATTGTCGTCCGTCGCAGTTACGCAGTCCTTGTTCGGTACGCAGAAGTCATACGCAGGAATCAGAAGCTGTACACTTCTCTCCAGCTTGATGATAGAAAATACACCAATCGTAACAAATACGCGCTTGTCGTCGCTGCTGCTCACCAAATTTTCTTCAAATACGCCGCAGATGTCGGCCGGAACCGAGCTTAAATCGGTTTCGTCACAGCAACAGCAGCAGCTGTCGTTCGGCTCTACAACCTTACACGACAGCGCAATCGGCTCTACAACCTCGATGATTGCCTTCGGCATATTTGTCTTCTGCCAATCCTGCGGGTCGATGCCGCCGCCGCGGTAGCTCGAAGAGAATACCTTTGCGTTGCCCTCAGAACCGAACAGGATAACCTTCTTGTCAAAGGTTGCAAGCCCCTCGGCCTTACACGGTTTGCCAACGCCTGTGAATACGTCCAGCGTAATCTTGAAGAAATACTTCAGGTCTACGCTGTAGAAGCCGCGGTTAAACGGAACTGCTTCTATGTCGGAATAAACCCAGATGATTTCCGCCTTACGGATTTTCACATTGATGGACCTATTTACAAGCTCCTGGCCGCACGGCGTCAAATATACACGTAGGTCGGAAAGGCAATCCTTGTCACGGCACTGGTCGTATATTTTATCGGTATGTATGCACACTGCCTCGCGGAATTCACGAGCATCAGCGTTATTGCAGTCGCCTATCGGCCCTGCAACGATTTTGTCATGCATGATATGACCTCCTTATTGATATTTAGAGTGTTTGGGTGATACTCTGTTATATCATATGCGTTCTGCGGCGCGTTGTGCGTTTGTTTGAAAATATTTTAAGACAAAAAAACAGCGCCGGTGTGTGTCGGTGCTGTTTATCATATACGTATTTTGTGCTGCGCTATCGTTTCAGTGCTTTTCCAATGACATAGAAAATGAGAAATACGGCTAAATTTACAACAACGACGCTGGCGCCGGTCGGAATAGAGAACGCATAAGAAAGCACCATCCCAAAAAAGAAACAAACAACGGAAACCACAGCAGAGCACAATATAACGCCCTTAAAGCTGCGAAACACCCGCATAGCGGTCAGCGCGGGAAAAATAATCAGACTTGAGATTAGCATCGTCCCCATAATCCGCATACCGACCACGATTGTCAGCGCGGTGAGGAGCGCGAGCAGCATATTGTAAAAGCCGCTTTTTACCCCTGTCGCTTTTGCGAAGTCCGCGTCAAACGTGACGGCGAAAATTTTATGGTAACAGAAGACAAATACAATCAGTACAGCCGCCGAGAGTGCAATGCTGATATAGACATCGCTTTGCTGCATAGCAAGGATACTGCCGAACATATAGCCGTATACGTCGACGCTCAGACCCGACGACAGCGACGTCGCTATGACGCCGACAGCGAGGCTGCTGCTTGCAATAAGGGCGATTGCTGCATCACCTTTGATTTTAGAATTTTCACTTATTTTCAGCAGTAAAAACGCCGCAATTACACAGGCTGGTATGGAGACATATAACGGCGCGAGGTTTAACGCAAAAGCAATCGACAGCGCGCCGAAGCCGACGTGTGACAGCCCGTCGCCAATCATGGAATACCGCTTGAGCACAAGGCTTACGCCCAGCAGCGCGGCGGCGAGAGAAACGAGCGTGCCGACAAGGAGCGCGCGGGAGAGAAAGCTGTATGAAACCATTTCAGTCAGCAGGGAAAACATACAAAAACAACTCCGATCTTAGTTGAATCAGTTAAGCGAGCGGGCCGAACAGCGATCGCGCCAATTCGCTTTTTACATACGCGTTTTTTTCCATACACCATACCTGCTCTCTGCCCATATGGATAACTTTGCTTGCGTAGGGGAGCGCCTCGCCCAAGTCGTGCGTCACCATAATTACGGTGATGCCCTCGCGGTTGAGCTGTGCGATGGTTTCATAGAGCTGTGTGGTCACGAGCGCGTCAAGGCCTGCGGCCGGTTCGTCGCACAGAATCAGCTTTTTTGTCGCACACAGCGCGCGCGCAAGCAGGACGCGCTGCCGCTGGCCGCCCGACAGCGCGGAAAACGGCCGGTTTTTATATTCCGCCATGCCAAGCCGCTGCAAAGACTGGAGCGCGCGCTGTTTCTGCGCTTTTGCATAAAAGGGAGCAACCCCCTGCCCGCCGCAGAAGCCGGAAAGCACCACCTCATATACCGAGGCCGGAAAGTCTCGCTTTGTGTCGCTTTGCTGGGCAAGATAGCCAATTTCGTTTTTAGAAAGGCCTCCCGTAAAGCGCAGCTTGCCGGCGGTGGGGGACACGAGGCCTAAAATCGTCTTAACGAGCGTCGATTTTCCGGAGCCGTTTTCCCCGACGACGAGCACATAGTCGCCTTCTTCAACCACAAAACTGGCATTTTGTATGACCGGTGCGGCGTCGTAAGAGACGGATAAGCCGTCACAGCGTAAAAGTTCCATTAATATAACCCTTCTTTCAGGTTTTCATAGTTCTGGCGCATAAGAGATAGATACGTTGCGCCGCCTGCGAGCTCTTCCTTTGTCACATTGTGGCACGAGTGCAGCAGCAGGGCCTTTGCGCCCGTTTCCGCAGCAATGGAGTCCGCGACCGCGTGGTTCGACATTTCTTCATAATAAACAACGCCGATGCCTTCGGCCTTCATTTGATCAATGATATTTGCCACAAGACGCGCTCCCGGCTCCGTTTCAGAGGAACAGGAGTCGTACGCCGCG
>URQR01000072.1 GCA_900550065.1 uncultured Eubacteriales bacterium
ATACGGCGGGGAAGCTTCCGGTTATGGCGGGCGGCACGGGGCTCTATATTGACAATGTGGTACAAAACCTTCAGTTAGCCGAGGCGCAAACGGACTTTGCACTCCGTGACCGGCTGACTGCGCTGGCGCAGGAAAAGGGGAATTTATATTTACACGAAACGCTTCGGGCGGTTGACCCGGAAGCGGCTGACGCGATTCATCCGGGCAACGTTCGCCGCGTCGTTCGTGCGCTTGAGGTGTTTTATACGACGGGCGACACTTTTACAAATCAGAACAAAAACTCTAAAACGGAAGAGAGCCCTTATCATACAATTATGTTGATGCCCGATTGGGACAGGACAGTTCTCTATCAGCGAATCGGAACGCGGGTTGAGTGTATGATGCAGGACGGGCTGATGGAGGAGTTCTTTTGTCTTGTAAAAATGGGCTATGGCAAAAAGCTCAACGCGATGCAGGCAATCGGCTACAAGGAACTGTTCGACTATTATTATGGTTTGTGCAGCTTAGAAGATGCGGTCGAGCTAATTAAACGCCATTCGCGCCGTTATGCGAAACGCCAGCTTACGTGGTTTCGGCGCTACTCCGACATGATAAGGCTCGATGCGACTCAAAATTTGGAGGCGCAGTGCTTTGCCGAAATAGACGATTGGTTAAAAACTGTATAAAACGGGCGGCGAAAAACCGTCCTTTTTTTGTACTTTCTTTTCTGAATGAATTTTGTTATTTTAAAAAGTTTATTCACACTTTCAACTAAGATTGGAAACTTCTTGACTTTGACAAAGCGACCTGCTACAATAGCTTTAATACTTTTATGTATAATATTTGTAAGAAGGAGGACGTGTTATCATGTCAAGAACAATCCGGTTTTTTGATACTACCTTAAGAGACGGCGAGCAAACCCCCGGGGTCAACATGAATCTCGAGGAAAAAATGGGGATAGCACGTCAGCTAGAACGCATGGGCGTAGACGTGATCGAGGCGGGCTTTGCCGCCGCGTCGCCCGGCGATTTTAACACGATTGGCGAGATTGCAAAGGTAGTTGGCGATTCGTTTGTTTGCAGCCTTGCACGCGCCGTAAAGGGCGATATTGACGCGGCTTGGGAGGCGGTCAGGGGCGCGAAACGGCCCTATATTCATACGTTTATTGCAACGAGCGACATCCATATGCAATATAAGCTTAAAATGACGGAGGAGCAGGTGTTTGAGCGTGCGGTTGAGTCGGTCCGTTATGCAAAAAAATTCTGTGAAGAAGTCGAGTTTTCGGCAGAGGATGCTTCTCGCAGCCGAGTGGACTTTCTTTGCCGCCTGTTTGAAGCGGTTATTAAGGAGGGCGCAACGTGTATCAATGTGCCGGACACGGTCGGATACACGACGCCGGATGAGTTTTATGCAATGATTGCAAAAATCCGCGAAACTGTATCAGGCATTGACAAGGTATTTTTAAGTGTGCATTGCCACAATGATTTGGGTATTGCATCAGCCAATACGCTTGCTGCAATCCGCGCCGGCGCAACACAGGCGGAATGTACGATTAACGGCCTTGGCGAGCGTGCGGGCAACACCTCCTTTGAAGAGGTCGTGATGTCTTTAAAGACAAGGCCGGATATATACGGCGACGTGTCTTTTGGTATTGACACAACACAGATTGGACGTACGAGTAAATTGGTTTCGAGTATTTCCGGGGTAGCGATTAACCCTTTAAAGCCCATTATCGGCGCGAACGCCTTTGCGCATGAGTCAGGCATCCATCAGGACGGCGTGCTCAAAAATCCGCTTACATATGAAATTATGACGCCGGAGTCAATCGGCCTTGCAAAAACAAAGCTTGCGCTCGGGAAGCTCTCGGGCCGCGCTGCGTTTAAAGAGCATATCAAGGAAATGGGCTATGAGCTTGATCAAGAGGCCCTCGATAAGGCGTTTGCAAAGTTTAAGGATTTAGCCGACAAGAAAAAGGCCGTGACGGACGAGGATATCGAGGCAATCGTCAACGAGCGGATGTCGCAGATACCGGAGGTTTATACGCTTGAGTCGTTCCAAATCAATAGCGGCAACCATATGATTGCGACGGCGACCGTTACGATGAAAAAGGAAGGCGAAACGTTTACCGACGCGGCGACAGGCGACGGCCCGGTTGACGCTATGTTTCAGACGATTGAGCGCATGACAGGGATTGCTGCGACGCTGGACAGTTATAATTTGCGCGCGGTTACGGATGGCACGGACGCGCTCAGCGAAGCGAGCGTAATGATTAGTGTCGGTAACAAGAAATACCGCGGTAAGGCTGTCAGTCCCGACGTAATCGAGTCGAGTGCGAAGGCGTACTTAAATGCAATTAACAGAAGCATGCTGTAAAGGATGTGATTGCTTGAATAAGAAGATTGCTATCTTAGATTCCACGCTGCGCGACGGCGCGCAGGCGGAGGGGATATCTTTTTCTGTCTCTGATAAAATCAAAATTGTAAAAACGCTTGATGCGCTCGGTGTTTCATATATCGAGGCGGGCAACCCCGGCTCTAACCCGAAGGATATGGAGTTTTTTACGCAGGCAAAGGAGTTAAAACTTGAACACGCAAAGCTGTGCGCTTTTGGCTCGACCTGCCGGGTAGGGAAGCGGCCGGAGGAGGACGCGGGCGTGCAGTCGCTGCTATGTGCTGGAACGCCGGCGGTGAGTGTATTTGGTAAGGCGTGGGATTTGCACGTATCTGATATTTTAAACACTACGTTGGACAATAACTTAAAAATTATTTCTGATACAATTGCATATTTAAAAGCAAACGGCAAAGAGGTCATCTTCGACGCCGAGCACTTTTTTGACGGTTATCAGGCAAACAGCGCGTATGCGCTTGCCTGTGTTGACGCTGCGCAGACGGCGGGGGCGGACTGTATCGTACTGTGCGACACAAACGGCGCGACCTTCCCAACAGAGGTTGGACAGATAACAAAGGAAGTAGTGGGGCATCTGACCGTGCCGGTCGGCATCCATTGTCACAACGACGTCGGCGTTGGCGTCGCAAACTCCATTATCGCAGTGCGTTCCGGCGCGCTGCACGTGCAGGGGACGATGAACGGCTTAGGCGAGCGGTGTGGGAATGCAAATCTATGCACGATAATTCCAAATTTGGAGCTAAAACTTGGATATTCCTGTTTAAAACCGGGCAAATTAGAAGAAATTACAGAGGCGGCGCGCTATGTAAGCGAAATTGCAAATATATCGCACGACGAACGCCAGCCGTATGTCGGATCAAGCGCGTTTGCGCATAAGGGCGGGATGCATGTCGACGGCGTACTCAAAAACCCGAAAACCTTTGAGCATGTCGACCCGGAAAGCGTCGGCAATACGCGCCGTGTGCTTATCAGCGAAATGGCGGGGCGCGCAAACCTATTAAAAGCGATTCACAAAATCGACGCGACACTTGATAAGCATAGTGCAGCGGTCGGCAAGGTCATGGACCGGCTCAAGGAGCTCGAGTTTGAGGGGTATCAGTTTGAGGGCGCGGAAAGCTCGATGGAGCTTTTGATTCGTAAAATACTTGGAAAATATAAGCCTTATTTTGATTTAAACCAATTTAAAGTAATTGTCAGCGAGCCGAGCGGCGACGAGCTTAGCTCATCTGCGCTAATAAAAATTCACGTCGGAAGCGAAGCCTCCATTACAGCGGCAGAGGGCAACGGCCCTGTTGACGCGCTTGATAAGGCGCTTCGCGGTGCGCTGGAGCATTTTTATCCGCAGCTTGCATGCGTCAGACTGACCGACTATAAGGTTCGTGTGCTCGACAGCCAGAACGCAACCGGGTCAAAGGTTCGCGTTTTGGTCGAATCGACAGACGGCACAAACAGCTGGAGCACGGTCGGCGTTTCGACAGATATTATTGAAGCGAGCTGGCACGCGCTGGTGGACTCGCTCGAATACAAATTGCTGCTCGATACGGTAAAGAACCAGCGTGTTTGACCGTTCGGAGGTGTGGTTACATGGAAACGGAACAAATAAAACGAAAAGTGGCGGATTCAAAGGTTGAACAAATCCAAATTGTTATGCCGGAGCATATTAACGGCTACGGTCGTTTATTCGGTGGCCAATTAGTCGCATGGATTGACGTAGTCGCGGGCGTGGTTGCGCGCCGGCACTGCCGCAATGAGATTACAACCGTATGCATCGACAATTTAAACTTTAAAGCGCCGGCTTATGCGAACGAAACTGTTATTTTAATTGGGCGGCTGAGTTATGTCGGCACAACATCAATGGAGGTGCGTGTCGACACATTTGTGGAGGCGCTTGACGGCAGCAGGACACTCGTCAACACCGCCTATCTCGTTATGGTCGCGCTCGACGGCAAAGAGCGGCCTATGCCTGTTCCCGGTCTTGAGCTTGTGTCGGCGGAGGAGCGCATTGAATGGGAGGCGGGCAAACGCCGCAGCGAGCTGCGCAAGCAGAGGCGGCTGGAGCAGTATTGATAAGGAGGCGAGCCCGTCTGAAGTGTTTGGCTATTTTTATGAACAATCCGTTAAAAATGAAAAAATTTTACGATACCATCTTGACAAAATTGTTATAAGGTGGTATTTTTATTATAGCAATTAGCACTCAAACAAAAAGAGTGCTAACAACAAAAGAGCCGCAGTGAAAGGAGGCGCTGCTTTATGGACTTAAACGAACGAAAGCGTAAAATTCTTGAAGCAATTATAGAGGATTATATATCCAGCGCCGAACCGGTCGGTTCTCGTACAATTTCAAAGCATTCGGATATGGGCCTATCCAGCGCAACGATTCGCAACGAGATGTCTGATTTGGAGGAAATGGGCTATTTAATATCTCCGCATACATCGGCGGGGCGGATTCCTACGGACGCGGGTTATCGCTTTTATGTCAACGAACTGATGGAACAGTATAAAGTTGCGCAAAAAGATATTGTCACGCTGCGGCGGTTTTTTACGGCGGGTGTGCTACAGCTTGATAAGCTTATCCGGCAGGCGGGCAGCGTCGTGTCACAGCTCACAAATTATACAACAATTGCTGTGACGCCGGAACTGAAAAAATCGTATATCAAACGGTTCGAACTTGTGCCGGTCGACGGGGAAACTGCGCTTTTGGTGCTGATTACGAGCGAAGGGATTGTCAGAAACCAGTTAATTTCCGTATCGGAGGACGAATTGTCGCTTAGAAGCCTATCCGGCGTGCTCAATGAGAAGCTGGCAGGCCTGACGCTGGAAGAAATCAATCTTGTCCGTATCAATGAGATACAGCAAATGCTCGGCGCAAATGCGCCTATGCTGATGCCGATTTTGAATTTTATTCATCAGGCTATCTCCGAACTGGACGGCTCGGAAGTCTATGTGGCGAATACACAGAATATGTTAAATCATCCGGAGTATTTCGACCTGTCAAAGGCAAAAGGAATTTTAAGATTTTTAGAGGATAAAGAAAGCGTGAAGCACGCGGTCGATAGAGCGGATACAGGAGATGCAATCAGTATTGTAATCGGGAGCGAAAATGAGATTGATGAAATGAAGGATACATCGATTGTAACCGCGAAGTATATGTCAAACGGAAAAACAATCGGAACACTCGGAATTGTTGGGCCGACCCGCATGAATTACGCAAAAGTAATCACCTCGCTTGATTATATCCGTAAAAATATGGATACTATTATAAATGAACTGTACAACGAAGAGAAAGGCAGTGATTGAAGTGGCAAAAAAGGCAAAGGACAATGAGGAGAATTTAAAAAATACATCTACAGCGGAAGAACAATCCGCCGTGGATGAGAACATAGAGGCTCAGGGGATGGAGCAGCAGGAGCAGGCCGGTAAGGACTACGATGTGCTTGAGAAAAAGTATAGCGAGTTAGAGGACAAATATTACCGTCTCGCAGCTGAATATACGAACTTTCAGCGCCGTAGCCGCGAGGAAAAGGAAGCGATGTATACAAATGCGGTGTCTGACACCGTTGCAGAGCTTTTGCCTATTCTTGACAACCTACAGCGTGCGATGGATACGCCAGCTGAAACTAAGGAGGCAAAGACAATTGCCGACGGCGTAGCAATGATTGCAAAGCTCGCGGTCGATACGTTTGCAAAGCTTGGCGTTGAGCCGATTGAAGCAGTTGGAAAAGAATTCGACGCGGCGGTTCACAACGCTGTGATGCATGTAGACGACGACAGTTTCGGTAAAAACGAGGTTGTGGAGGAGTTTCAAAAGGGCTATAAATGTAAGGATAAGGTAATTCGTTACAGTATGGTCAAGGTTGCAAACTAATTACTTTGTAATTTATAATTATCATATATCAGGAGGAATGCAGTATGGGAAAAATCATAGGAATAGACTTAGGTACAACAAACTCGTGTGTTGCTGTCATGGAAAACGGCGAACCAGTCGTTATCCCGAATCCGGAAGGCGGCAGAA
Source organism: uncultured Eubacteriales bacterium (assembly GCA_900550065.1). Classification (GTDB taxonomy): domain Bacteria; phylum Bacillota; class Clostridia; order UBA1381; family UMGS1253; genus Aphodoplasma. Next base: position 6,398 of record URQR01000072.1, read on the forward strand.
CGACACCGTCCGTGGTTGCGCTGACAAAAGACGGCGAGCGTCTTGTAGGCCAAGTGGCAAAGCGTCAGGCAATCACAAACCCGGACAACACAATTATATCCATCAAGCGTGATATGGGTACGGATAAAAAGGTAACGCTCGGCGACAAATCCTACACGCCGACGGAGATTAGTGCGATGATTCTGCAAAAGCTGAAAGCGGATGCGGAACGCTATTTGGGTGAGACGGTTACGCAGGCGGTTATCACTGTTCCGGCGTATTTCTCTGACTCGCAGCGGCAGGCGACAAAAGACGCTGGTAAAATTGCTGGTCTTGATGTGCTGCGTATCATCAATGAGCCGACGGCGGCATCGCTTGCGTATGGTATGGGTAACGACACAGACCACAAAATTATGGTATATGACCTCGGCGGCGGTACGTTTGACGTGTCCATTCTGGAAATTGGCGACGGAACGTTCGAGGTGCTCGCGACGAGCGGTAACAACCGACTCGGCGGCGACGACTTTGACGAACGTATCATGAAATACATGTCGGATGAGTTCAAAAAGGACACAGGCATCGACTTGATGATTGATAAAATGGCGATGCAGCGCTTAAAGGAAGCTGCAGAAAAGGCGAAAATTGAGCTTTCCGGCGTGATGACGACGAATATCAACCTGCCGTTTATTACGGCGGACGCGACTGGCCCGAAGCACCTTGACATGACGCTGACGCGGGCGAAATTTGATGAGCTGACGGCTGACCTCGTGGAGAAGACAATGGAGCCGACGAGAAACGCAATGCGGGATGCAGGCCTTTCTGCAAGCGATATTGCAAAGGTTCTGATGGTCGGCGGTTCGTCGCGTATTCCAGCTGTACAGGAGGCTGTAAAGCGCATCACGGGCAAAGACCCGGACAATGGTATCAACCCTGACGAATGTGTTGCAATCGGCGCGGCGATTCAGGGCGGCGTGCTCGGCGGCGATGTAAAGGACTTGCTCCTGCTCGACGTTACTCCGCTTTCGCTCGGTATTGAAACGCTGGGCGGCGTATGCACAAAGCTGATTGAGCGTAATACAACGATTCCGGTACAGAAGACGCAGGTGTTCTCGACTGCGGCGGACAACCAGACAAGCGTTGAAATTCACGTATTGCAGGGCGAACGCGACATGGCGGCGTATAATAAGACGCTGGGCCGTTTCAACCTGACGGGGATTCCGCCGGCACCGCGCGGCGTACCGCAGATTGAAGTAAAATTCGATATTGATAGAAATGGTATTGTTCATGTCAGCGCAAAAGATCTTGGCACAGGCAATGAGCAGAACATCACGATTACGGCAAGCTCGAATCTTTCCGACGAGGATATTGATAAGGCAGTAAAAGAAGCGGAGAAGTTTGCGGCGGAGGATAAGGCAAAGAAGGAAGAGGTCGAGATACGCAATCAGGCCGATACGATGGTATACCAGTGCGAGAAGGCGCTGGGCGAGCTTGGCGACAAGGTTGATGCGGCGGAAAAGGATGCAGTCAACGAAAAGATTCAGAAAACAAAGGACGCAATTGCATCGGGCGATGTTGAAAAGATGAAAGCAGCGACAGAAGAGCTGACAACAAAGTTTAACGAAATTGCGCAGAAGCTTTACGCGCAGGCTGCGCCGCAGCAGGACCCGAACGCAGCGGCAGGCGGTGCAAACCCGAACAGCGGCGCGGCAAACAGCGACCCAAACGTGGTTGACGCAGACTATAAGGTTGTTGACGATGACGACAACAAATAAGAAAAATACGTAAAATATATGTACGAATTGTAAAGGTTTTGCGTAAATTTGCGCAAAACCTTCCTTTCGTAAATAATTTGTGATAAAATAGTCTCAAAGTCTTGATTTTGAACCCTTGGAAGAAGTTGCTGTCGGCGCACCGCGCTTCCTTCCGCAGGGCGGGAACGCATCTTCTTTGGGGTTGCGGCACATTTATGGTAAAATATATTTACGCATTCATTTATGTATATTGTTTTCTGTATTAAATTGTGAATAAATAGCTATGCATAAACCTTTGGTAAGGAGAGGTACGAATGGCTGAAAAACGCGACTATTACGAGGTCCTCGGCATCAATAAGGGCGCGAGTGACGATGACATAAAAAAGGCATACCGCGCAGCGGCGAAGAAATACCACCCGGACTTAAACCCCGGAAAGGAGGCCGAAGCGGAGGCCAAGTTCAAAGAGGTTAACGAGGCATACGACGTTTTAAAGGATAAGGAAAAACGCGCAAAGTATGACCAGTTCGGCCATGCGGGTGTCGACCCGAGCTATGGCGGCGCAGGATATGGCAGCTATGGCGGCGGATTCGGCGGCTTTGATGTTGGAGATATTTTTGAGTCGTTTTTTGGCGGTGGATTTGGCGGCGGTACGCAGAATGCACGCAGAAATGGGCCGAAAAAGGGCAAGGATATTCAGGAATATGTGGAGATAACCTTTGAAGAGGCGGCGTTCGGTGTCGACAAAGATGTGACGATTTATCGTATGGAAGGATGCCGCAGCTGTAGTGGAAGCGGCGCAAAGAAAGGTACGACGCCTGTAACATGCTCTGTCTGCGGTGGCACGGGACAAATTCGGACGACGCAGCGTACGCCGTTTGGTAACTTTTCCTCCGCAACAACATGTAATAGCTGCGGCGGTACAGGTCAGACGATTCCGAACCCATGTCCTGATTGTCGCGGAACGGGACAAATTAAGCATCAGCGTAAAATTAAGGTCAGCATCCCCGCTGGTATCGACGACGGACAGACGATTCCGCTGCGCGGCGAAGGCAGCTCGGGAGTAAAAGGCGGCCCGAACGGCGATTTATACATTACTGTTTCCGTCAAAAAGCATGAGCTGTTTTCACGAAATGGCTTTGACGTTTCGTTTGAAATGCCGATTAGCTTTGTATCCGCGGCTTTGGGCGACACGGTACGTGTTCCGACACTTGACGGCGAGGTTGAACACAAAATTGCCGAAGGGACGCAGAGCGGCACAGTATACCGTTTCCGCGGCAAGGGC
>URQR01000073.1 GCA_900550065.1 uncultured Eubacteriales bacterium
CGTGCGTCGTTGTTGAATCATGAAAATTGTTCAAACCCGCGCCCCCGTCGCCCGCTATATTATAAAAAATTGAGTTTGAAAGGCCCGGCGTTTTGGAAAGGTTAAAGTCCGTCCCAAAGCAAGCCTCGAGCGTTGAGAGCATATTTACCGTATACGCCATCGTATACTCCCAATATACAATCCCTTCAAACCATGCACCGTCGGGGTAAAAGCTGTTCATCATAGCTTCCACATCACGAACCTGCATCGCAATCATATCGGAGCACATGTCCGGATACTGCTCGAATATCGCAACCGCTCCCATCAGGGTTCCGCCGTTGCACACAACGTTCCAGTTTGTCTCATTGCCGGGCGTCCACCACCCGTAAGACCCCAAAGCGCCATAATAAGCGTCATTTGCCGGAACAAGGCCGTATTCATAGATTTTTTCTGCTAAAAACTTTTTCTGCTCGTCCGACCAGTAATCGTAAAGCCAGTCATACCCGATTGCAAACGCACAGGTCATTTCAGCAACGTCGAGAAAGTGCTGTGGGTTCCAGTCCGGGAAATTCCCCGCCGCCTCAAATATATCATATAGGCCTTCCGCATATTTTGCATCTTTGGTTAAAATATATGCCATAGCAAGCCTCTGCGTCCTCTGATATACGTCGCGGCAGGTAGAAAGAAGTCTGTAGCCGTCGGGGATATCGTAGGTGGGCATCGCCCGCAGCAGCAGCGTGTCAGCCTCCGCAATTATCTGATCGCCCCACTGCTTCACGTCGGCATCGTTTGCATAATTATAAACGACCCTGTCGTAAATTTCCTGATTTATCATAACGCGCGGATGCGTATCCTGATTGTATGTGTCAAAAAGTTCTTTAATTTGTTCCTTTGTTGGCCTATCATACAAAAGATAATTGTTAATCACGTCCGCATTTGCGTCTGTGATTGAAAACGCTTGATCGGAGATTACAATAATCCCTCTGTCGTTCCACGTCACGGTTTTCCCCAATATTTGCTCGCACAAAGCGCGCAGCGGGATAAACGTTCTGTCGTTTGTCGACCTCGCGGGAACGTCAAGCGTAAATTTGCTTCCGTCCGGCAAAATCATCTCTGTAGAATCGATGACAATTTTAGACTTGCCGTCAATCGTAACCGTCTGCGTATCTTCGTCCCAATCAACCTTTAACCCAAACGCCTCCGATACCGCACGAACAGGAATCAGCGTTCTTCCGTCTTCAACATATGCCGCTGCGTCGAGCGCATGCTTTTTGTCGTCATAATGAATCCCATTTCCGCCGACAGAAAGCGCGACAACGCCCCGCAGCTGGCTTTGTGCGTTAATATTATTCATTATAATCTTTGACGTTTGATTTAGTACCGCCACATCTTCAACCTCCCGCGGCTCGACTCCTTCATACACCTTATAATTATCAATCATCATATTAGAGCCAATACTGTTTCCTGCGTTAAAGTAAAAGCGCAGCATTGAAATAGACGGTGCCTGTGAAAACCGATAACCTTCCTCTTTTTTCTCTCCGTCCACATAAAGGTCTAACGTATTTTTCAAAAAGTCACAAACAATTGCAATATTTGTCCACTTTCCCTTTTTCACTGTAACGCTTTTTCCGCTTTCAGACGTTATCGTGTTTCCTTCATATTTGAGCAAAATACCGGCGGCTTTGTTGTCGGCGTCTTTATATTGTATGTTACCCGTCGGGAAGGAGGAAGACGTAGTAACGTCAAACTCAAACACCATATACCGCGTCGGCTCGCCCAACTCCAAATCCCAGTGGTAGTCGCTCGCCGCGTCCAGCGTTTCACAGAGCAGATAGTGATTATTTTCCTTATCGGAAGCAATTTCAAACTTATTTGTTTTCTGGTTGCCTCCCGGACGCATCCCCTTTGTCTCATAGCCGCCGGAATTATAGTGAATTTTTTCTCCTACAGGGTCGTCTTCTTTAAACGACACCTCGGTTGGTGGCGGTGGAGTCGGCGCCGTCCCCGTAATCGTTGTCGGCTCGCCCGAAAGGAACATATTTTCAACGTACACAACAGTTCCGTCCGAAACCTTATTGCCCCAGCCCGTCGCCGTAAGCCTGATTTCTGTTATTTCATTAAAACCAACAGGCGTACGGTTTAATGTAAGCTCAGAATAATTGAACTGATACGTCTGCCACTTGCCCGGCTCTACCGTCAGCACCTTGCTGTAGTAATCCAATCCATCGGTCGATGGATTCTCGCTTCCAATAAAAAGCATGAGCGTCGCACTTTCGGCAGAAGTGCTGTCGACCAACAAGGAAAAATTGATAACCGAATGATCCGAAATATCTTTCGGGAACTCTTTTATATAAAATTCCTTCGTATCATCCGTTTCCCATTTTGCAGAATATTTTGTCGTATTCACCTTTTTACTGTCGGCTGTAAAACCCGCATTGGTAATTGCAGATTTTTTAGAAGTATCCAAAAGATATGTCACACGCTCCGCCGCAAAGGCACCGAAATTCGGAAACATTGCCGCCGCCATACATAATACAGTAATCCACGCAATAATCTTCCTTTTACACATCACTTTTTCACGCCTTTCTGTAATAAATTTTACTGTAGTGCTCCGCTTACGACATCGCTGTAGATTGTTTTTACAATGCCGTTATCATTATAAATCATATACGCCCTGCCGTACCAAATCTCCCCGGCCGCGACATTGCCTTTTCTTACCGTAAACTGCCCTTTATTTTTACCTGTAATTGAAACTGTTTTCAATACGCCCGCAGCATGAAGCGTAAGATCTGCGCGCGTTCCAAGCAAAATCCCCGTTTCGACAAGCGCATACTGCTCCGGCAGGTCACGTTCCGCAAAAAACGCAATCTTGTTTTCCTCTGCAATTGCCACAGGCGTGCTCATGACAAGAATCGGCCTTTTTGTCACAGCCTCGGTTTCCTCTACATAAACCGCCGAAACGGTTGTGTTTCCATTGGCATAAAAGCTATATTTTTCAGCATAGCTGACAACAGTTCCGCCGCGTTCCCAGTGCGAAAACTTCTTTCCGGGCTCCGCCTGTGCCGCAGCTGCCGTCACCATATCATTATAGCGGTATGTCCCGCTTCCGCTGCCGTGTTCCACAACGACCTCGTACGTTTCATTTGAGCGCGTATACTCGGATGAAAACACCGTGTGGCCGCTGACCTCGACCGCATCGCCCTCTTTCATTGATTGTATTATACCATTTTTCAGCCAACCTGTAAACTCATATCCCATTACATACGGCGCTGCAGGTACGACTGCACTCCCAGCCGTAAATTGGCTTGTAACAATTTGCTGGCTCCTTCCGTTTTTAAATACGACAAGCTTTCCGCTTTCATTGTCTGTGAAAATAGCCGTCAGGTTTGTATCGCTTCCTATTACAAAGTTATATGCCGCCTTCTCGCTAACAATTCTGCCGGTATCCGTCTGTATCCAGTACAGAAACGCCGCACCGTCAGCCGGCTGTGCCGTAAGTGAAACTTCGCTGCCCTGCGAAAGGCGTTTTGTCGCACCCGAGGACAAATTTTCTTCGCCTTCCGTTCCCACATTGTAAAGGATTCGTCCGCTGCCTGTCGCCGAAACCTCCATGCTGCACGTCTGCACGCGCTCCGGTTCCTGCGCTTTTTCGATTTGCAGCGTCGCATCCGCCGCAATCTGTATCGAATTGCTGCTGCTTACGCTTACATTATCAATGGTAAAGCCTGACGCTGGAAGAAGCGAACTCGCGTATACCGCAAGCGCGCACACCCCGTCGGCCTCGTGCTGTGCATTGGCCGTAAATGTAAACGACACCTTTTGCGTGCTGCCGGCCGCAATCGTCTCATAGGTGCTTGCCTCCGACGATACCGAAGCAGTGTCCGCACCACACAGGCCCATTGTAATTTCATAGCTGTTCTCGCTGCCGTACGGCGTCACGTCTGCACTTATGGTATATGTCTCTCCCGCCTTGCAGAATGCGCCGCCGCTGCCAAATAGATTGAGAAGCTTTATCCCTTCTCCCTCGCCAGCAATACCGTCTACACGCGCAGCGCTGTCCGTGATATTCACCGTACCCGCATAGCCGCCATATGGAACGTAATCCACACCTTCAGAAAGACCAACTGTCTCAAAGTCAAGCTTTGTATATTCCACGCCGCCGGAGGCGTCGCTGGTAAAAGCAAAAATGGAATCGTTCGGCGCATTGTTTTTTACATAATCCGTCACATCAACACTGTACGTACCGGCTCCGCTGAGCTGTATCTGTGCAATTGGTTTTCCGCCGAAGACCGCGTTTGTATCCATACTTTCATCGGCGTTTGAGCCGGGGGCTGTATCATATGTCAGCATATCCGGATAAGTAAGCCCGGTTATGCCGTACACATTTAGTGTCTGCTTATCCGCATCCGTGACACGCAGCGTCAGCTCGGCTTTCTGTGTGTGCCGGTTTTCCCCGCCGGCATAGTGCAGATACACCTTACGAATATAGGCAGGCGCTCCGCTCCTGCTGACTGAAAGTCCTTCTGTTGAACTGAGCGGTCTATTACTGATTACCGCGCTTTGATCACAGCCCAATCCCACGTCCGAACCTCCTATGCGCTGGACGGAAGTAATATCGTCAATATACAGCGTCGCAGTATTATTTGCGCCATAGCCGGTCGGGCGCAGGAAGAACTGATTTGCGCCAGCCGTCACCATCCCTTGTGTAACAGCAAAATCATACGTATACTTTTTCCACTTTCCAATATCATCGGCAGTAACCGTATACGTTTGTATCTTTTCCTCAGGATAGGTGGGTGGCTGCTTCGTCGCCGCCAATGACGTGTTCGTCATAGAAAGCTGGAAACTCCCCGCTTTGTCCGCCTTCATCCAAAAGCCTACGCGGTAATTCTTCCCAACATCAGCGTCCGTCAGCGAACCCGTACCCACAATTTTATTGAAAAACATTCTATAGCCATTTCCATCCACCACAAACTTTAAGCTTTTATTTTTCCCTTCGCCAGCCGTACAATTTTCCTCCGACGAAACAACCACTCGATTCGTCCTGTCAAAACCGCCCGTATTCACTGCGTCTTCGGCTGTGTTTCCGATCGTCTGCTCCGCTTCCCAATCACAGCTATAGCGGTACGGCGTCTCCTTTTCGGTCGTTTCCTTCACGGTCAAGTCGTCAATATACATGTTGATGGGTTCGGCTGTGGTGTTATACTCAAACGCAGTAATAGAGAATAACGCAGGATTATAATAGTCGTTTGTATACGAGGAGGCGAGCATCGCCTCTTCAACTGTAATCGTATAGGTATGCTGCGTCCATTCTGTGGTAAGATTGCGTAATAAATTTTTATTAGCAGCGCTTTCGTAAAATTTTGTGGTATAGTCGCTGCCGCTTCCGACGGACATGAGCCCCATGCGGAAACCGTGGTTTACATTTTCGTTTTTGAGTGCATCCCGCTTTGCCCAGAAGGACACTTCGAACGTTCTCCCTAAATCAGCCTCTGTCAGATTGTGGTCAAACAAATTATAAAACTTAAACCGGGCATGCGTTACCGGCATACACAGCCACAGGCTCTTGCCGCCTCCCGTTGTGTGATCTGCCGTAACCTCCGGGCCGACAAGCTCTCCCTTTAGTGTAGCCGCGTTTCCGCCGCCAAAGCATAAGTCCGCCTTGCTATTTACCTCTGTATAAAAATCGTTGACCGCCCTCCAGCTATTAAGACCGTCAAAGGCAATTGTCTTTTCGTACGACGGGGCGACCTCCTCCGCCGGCGCAATGTCGAACGCCACATCTCCCACTACGCTTCCCGTAACGGTAATGTCGTCGATATACGCGCAGACGATATCCGTGCCGCCGCTCGCCCTTGCTCCCATTTTATCAAGATTAAAATTAATCCATGAGGATATATTGTCCGGTGTAGCGTTATCGGGAATCTCGTTATCTGTCAGCGTAAAGCTATAGGTAAACTGCTGCCACTCGTTCGCCGTCGTATAATGCTGCGTCTTTATTTGAAGATTATCATTGGCGCCGCGTTTAAACAGAAGCGAGTTAAAAAAGCTTCCGGTCTTGTCCGACTTTAGCCAGTATGTTACAGTAAAGCGTTTCCCAATATCGGAGGCGGAAAGGCTCGCACAGTCTAATAGGTCAAACTTTAACCTATCGTAGCCGAACGCCGTGTTCATCATATAAGACGAGCCGCCCCCCGTTGTATGATCCTCGTCTGATGAGATACCATGGCTGATAATATCGCCGCCCTGCTGAACAGCAAACGCTGCGCTGCCGTTATCAAAGTTTTCCGTCAGCTTTACGGTCTGTTCGTCCGACTCGGACTTCATTGCAAAAATCAGCGTGCCGTACGCGCCGCCTAAATCTTGTATAGAAGAAGCATACTCCGTAACATCAATCGTATGGCTTCCCATCCCGCTGACATGTATTACAGCAATCGGCCCGCCGCCGTACACTTTTGACGTGTCCGCACCGAAACCAAAGCGGTCGTTTGCCGGCGCATTCATATAATTGATTGTCCCAGCATTCCAAGCGGCCGCCTGCACCGGGTCTGCTACACCATAGACATATAGCTCACCATCGTGGTCATTCGTAATGTTAACGGTCACTTTCGCGCCCTGCGCGCCGGAGAAGCCGCCAAGAGGAAAACGCGCATAAACCTTTTTATAATTGCCTATGGAAACCGAAGGACAGCTTCCATTTACGAGCAGTGTCTCGCTGCCCGCAAAGGATTCGCCGGCTTTCGGGCCGCTCTCTACATAGGCGGCGTTTTGGGGCGATTGCAAAACTGTCTCTGCAGGATGAAGGATGAGCGACGGCGCCAAAACTTTTACCTCCGTTATTTCCTCCGTAACAGTAACATCGTCTAAATACATTGGGTGATAATTGTCTGTCTGTCCCGTTGGCTCTGCCGTGATAGAAAGCGCCCGTTTGTCTAAACTGTTCCAGTATATCGGGTTATCTACCCGATATACAAGCGAATAGGTGTTCCATTTGTTCGCTTCTGTCATGATATTGCGCCGCGTCGCGTTCCAATCAATATTGTCCGGTTCACCAAATCTACTGCTCGTTTTCGTAAGCTCTGCCTTTACCTCTCTCGAAGTGGTGTCGTAAATGCTCATGCTGATATGGAATTTTCTCCCCAAGTCAGATGCGTCCAGCGCACTGCTTTTAATCAGATTCGGGAACGATACAATTGTATCAAACGGCATCCATGCAAAATATGCGTTATCATTTTTCGTCATATAGTCAAATTTGACGCTCCGGCTTCCGCCCGCGGTATGGTTTTGCTCCGCGCTCGCCGCAGCGCTGACAAATTTACCAAAGTTGACGCCCGTAAGGCCGTCAGAGCCTGCGCTTTCAGGCTCAAAATTATAATCTGATATGACTTTTGTTTCGCTTACATTTTTCGCCCGCAGCACAAAAGCCGGCTTCTCGTCGCCGAGACTTTTTACATACTCTGTAACGTCAAGCTGGTAGCTTCCCGCTCCGGTGAGAGTAATCTCACCAAGCAGTTCCCCTTGTGTAGAATTCGTAATATTTATCTCGTCAAGCGCGCGAATAGCATACACGAAAACGTGGTTCGCCGCGTCGTTTTCCACATCAAAGCGCAGCTGTGCCGTTGTGGACGTAGAACAGTCGGCGTTGTCAAAAACAAAATATACGCCGTTGTCCGTGCTTTCCGTCTTTAAAAGCGTCATGCCGGCGTCACCGGCAATTCTTGTCGCGGCTTCCTTTTGCTCGTGCACTGTCTCAAAGCGAAGGCTTTTTGCCTCTTTGAGGGGCTGGCCGTTTTCAGCCGTAATCCCCGCCGGTACATGTACGGTGTAGGCGTATCCGCCTTGTAGGCCGCTGCATGTTAAAACCCATGTGGTGCCCCCATAGGAGGCCGTCCGAGCACAATCGGCGATTTCGCCGGTCACATCGTTTTGTATAGTGACCTTTTTGATTTCTTCTTCCGATATTGCGCCTGTGAATTTCAGCGTAATTTCCGTATTTGTAGGAACCTCCGCCGTGCCGCCCTTAATATCAATATACTCGCATTGGGGCGCGCCGCCTTTGAGCCAGTAGTCGGCATAGTCAAACAGTGCGTCATATACATTTATACCGTAGTCTTTGTCTATGCCATAGCCGAGCGCATGTCCAAGCTCAGGGCACGAAAAGTTTAACAGCGGTACATCATAAATGCGGCAGTTATTCACCACCTCGGGGTAAAACGCATAATATGAGCCGTCGAGCATACTGCCGGTCGCATAGGTGGGCGCATGTCCCTCGCGTATGGTTTCCGCGCCGCCGCCACAGTTTGCATATACGAATTGGACGTTAGAAGGAATCGGCGTACCGTCGCTGTATGTCAGCCACGGCTGCGCCTCGCCGCCGTCAATAATCCCCAGCGTGTCGTCCTCAGTATCGCCGTTTTCGTATCTCGTTTCTCCGTGATGGCCTTCAAAATAGCGCGACTCTGCCAAGGTCTCCGGGTTTTTCGCGCCAAGCCTTGTACAGAGCCCGCCCTTTGAATTGCCGTAAACGCCGAATTTGTCTAAGTCAAATTTGTACGTGTCCCTTTGCACATCTGCCAAATAGCGTATTTTCCGTATCGCGGCCGTTTCTGCCTTAACGCCGCTGTATACATGTACCGAATAGGTGTAATTATCGCCTGTGATATGACCGGGCGCTGAATTCCCGTCAAAATATCCATAGTGGTCGTTTCGTGCCATCGGCACATATGCAAAATCGTATATTACGCCCGCATATCCGTTAAACAAAAACCCTGTCATATGCGGCCTTAGCGCATTCACCCAACCGCCGCCGCGCGATTCTGCACTTTCACTCAGCACCATAACAGGCACCTCCTGCTGCGGGTGCGTCGGATAAATAAGGTCCATGCGTAAATCCATATCAATCGGCGTACCATCTGGCTTTACGCAGTCATAAATGGACAACGCGGTCACCTCGCTCACCTTTTTGGTGGTGCCGTCGCTGTATTGGATTGTTTTGTTCCCATATACCGATTGAAAGTCATTGTTCCATACATTTACAATCATATCGAGAACGCCGTCGGCCCCGTGCTTGTCGATAGACCAGTAGTATTCATCCAGCGTTATATTATATCCGGACGGTACAATGTAAGCGGCCTTTTCTTTGTACGCCGCCCCGCCCAAATACATGCCGTAACTGTTTATTTTCGTCCTTATGCCCTGAATGCTCCAGTCCAAATCAGGGCTTACCGCCGCCGCTGCACCCTTATAGTCCAGCACAACGACAATGTACCCCTTTTCGTTCACCATTTCATTCACAATCGTAAAATCGCTGTCTGTGCCGATTCTTTCTGTGTTCGTGTTGATGACATAAAGAATGATTGGTGTTTGGTCTGTAGTATTTCCATTGTGGTAGGTATAAATA
>URQR01000074.1 GCA_900550065.1 uncultured Eubacteriales bacterium
CAGCTTCCTGTCCGGTATGTCGATTTATACCCTGCAAAAGGCGCAGGATATTATGGCCAACGCCGAGATGGCGGAGCCGTGGCGCGGGTATAAGCAGTTTGCAGCTATGGACCGTGCCGTTTACCATGGCGAGGATTATGCGGTCGGCCTTGCGATGTACTCCTACGACAGAACACACAGCTATGAAATTACAAACAGCGAAAACAAGCGCGGGTACTATACCGGCGCGGGGGCGCTGTATTTGTACAATAATGACTTAAAGCAATACAGCGAGGACTACTGGGCAACAAACAACTATTTCCGTGTGCCGGGCACGACCTGTTTTACGGACACAGGTATCAAGGAAAACTCTAAAAATAATAATTTTGCGGGCGGCACGGACATGGACGATATGTACGGCGTTTCGGGTATGATTTATACGCCGCGCGGCGCGGAGAACGCTCTGACGGGGCTGGAAGCGCGCAAATCGTACTTTATGTTCGACGACGAGGTTGTTGCACTCGGCACGGCTGGTTCAGAAATAGATAAAGGCGTAGAAACAATCGTCGAAGGCCGTCGGCTGACTGGCGAGGGGAACAACACGTTTACCGTAAACGGTACGCCGGCGCTGACGAACGGGCTGACCGAACGGTGGACGTGGACGTCGTTTAACGAAACGAAGTATGCGCACCTGACGGGCAATGTGGAAGGGTCGGATATCGGCTATTACTTCCCGGGCGGCGCAAATATTCAAGCGTCCCGCTTCACAAATACGGGAACATGGAAGAACGTAAACGATAAGTATTATACAACAGATGAAAAGACGGGAAATTATCTTGGTATCCGTTTCAATCACGGCGCGAAGCCAACGCTGGGCGAGGATACCTACGCGTATGCGCTTCTTCCGAACAAGACAGAGGCGGAAACAAAAGCTTATAACGATAATCCGGATATTGCGGTTCTTGCAAATAACGATAAGGTACAGGCGGTGAAGGAAAAGACGCTGAATCTGACCGGCGCGGTGTTCTTTACCGACGAAATCGCGGTTGCGGGCCCGGTTCAGAGCAATAAAAAAGCGACAGTTATGGTCAAAGAGGGCGCAGACGGCCTGCTTGACGTATCGGTCAGCGACCCGACGTGGGATAACGACGGCACGATTGAGCTGACGATCAATGCGCCATATGTGTCGACTGTAAAAGCGGATTCGACAGTTACGGCGGCGGCTGACGGCGAGAAGACGAAGCTGACGGTTCATGTTGCAGGCCAGCACGGCAGCGCGCAGAAGGCACAGATTAAGGTTGGTGCGCTCAGTCCGCTCCCGACACCGACCCCGAGCGAGCCGACGCCTACGCCGGAACCAACAATTGTACCGGACAAGACAATTATTAAGGATGATTTCAACGACCTCGCAATCGGCGCAACCGGTAAACAGGTCAGTGCGTCGGCGCGTGCAAAGGGCTGGCAAAAGGATTATTTCTTCTCGACAACGAGAAATTATATCCAGTATGACCCGCACGATTCGGCAAAGACAAATAAGGCTGCTGCAATTTCGACGCCGATAGAAGACAAGGGTGTTAAGGTTTCGACGGCATGGGGCGGAAAAATCGGTTCGCGCGCCAATGCATGGGTTGCACAGTTTAGGCTAATGTTTAACGCAATACCCGGCGAGAATGACGAGGTTGCGCCAATTAGTCCTGCCGATACGGTCGAGTCGGGCAACAATTTCTATTTGCGTGTACGTAATAGCTCAAAAAATTTGTTCTACCCTGTAAAAATTGAAGGGGCAACAAGAACAATTGGCCTAAATACAAGTACGACTGGGAGCTTTAATGGACAAACGGCACAATTTGATGCCGGTAAGTGGATTGATATCACGGCAGTGTGCGACGTTGACCCGACCGATATGTCAAAGGCGACGTTGAAGATGTATCTACACGCACCGGGGGCAATTACGGATAATCAGGACAATGGCGCAAGGAAGGATTATGTTGTCATTGAAAAAGAAATTGTGCCGCCGTCTTATCTTGGCGCCAGCGCAAACGAGCAGTCGCCGTTCTATATTGAAATCGGTAAATCGTGTGCGCGTACAATGGGCTGGTGGCTCGACGACGTGAATATGTATGAGCCGAACTCGTTTATTTCTGCTATGAGTGTGACGGAAGATGTTCCGGCGGCTGGCCCGGTTGAGGTTTCGTTTAACCACGGGGCGGATATCCGTACGCTGAAGGCGGAGAACGTATCCTTTGTGGGCGCGGACGGCGAAGCTGTTGGTGCGTCAAAGGTGGAATATGACCCCGCTGATTTGACAAAAATTAAAATTACGCCGGAAAAAGAGCTTGCCGGAAAGACAGAATACAAGCTCGACCTAGGCAAGGTGACGGACTGGGTCGGCACGGGTGCGCTTCCGGTTACGTTTACGAGCGGAGAGGCGACGGGAACCGGCCCGGAACCGGAGGAGCCGGAAATTATCGCCGATGTTTCGGTGATTCAGGACGATTTACAAAGCTATGCAATCGGCACAAAGGGCGGTAAGCTCTATAAAAACGAAAAGGGCTGGAACACGGTACACGATAAATTTGTGATTCAAAACGATCCTGACGCGGCTGGCGCTGCGGCGGGCAATAAGGTGTTTCAAATCAACAATACGGCGAAAGCGGACTTGTCTGCACGCGCGTTCCGCAATAATGGGCTGCCGATGGTTGTGTCGGGCAGAGTTATGGCGGAAAAGATAGAAAACGGAACGAACTTTAATCTCCGTGTGGGTGACAACAAGTCTTCCAAGACACTGTATTTGATGCGGATTCAGGGCAGCACGCTCGAAATTGCGGCGAATACGGGCGGTTCTATGCCGGAAGGCGCGTATAAGGTAAAGCCGGGCGAATGGGTTAATTATACGGCGTACTACGGCGCGAAGGAAAACAGAATTGTGCTGTATCTGTCCGGCGGTATCACGGACGCGGACGGAAACGATGCAGATTATTACGTAAAAGAAATCAATGTTACGCCGAACTCTGCGATTACAAGCGCGGCGAGCGGGCGCGGGCCAGAATATTATGTGAATTTCCCGGAGGGTGCGACGGCCAGCTTCTGGGCGGACGACTTTAACGCATATCAGTCTAACACATTTGTATCGAGTATGGAAGAGACAACGAATATTCCGGTTGGCGGCCCGGTTACGATAAGCTTTAACCACGAGGCGGATGTACGCACACTGACGGCGGACAATATTTCGCTCAAAGCATCTGACGGTACGTCTGTCGCGGTAAAAAGTGTGGAGATTGACTACACAAACTTAAATAAGCTGACCTTTACGCCTGCGGCGGAGCTTGCGGGCAATACGGAATATACGGTTGATTTGAGCAATGTGAAGGATTGGGCCGGAGAGGGCTGCTTGCCGGTGAAGTTTACGACGGGAATCGGCGGCGACGTGGAGCTTGTTCCGATTGAGTCGCTTTCGGTTACGGCGAGCGGCAGCCTGATTCAGACAGAAGGCAAGACGACGCCGGTCGTATTTACGGCGGCAGCGACGCCGCTCAATGTGGATTTGAACACAATTGAATGGTATGTAAATTCTCAATTGCAGGCGGCGAAGGGGACTTCGTTTACCTTTACGCCGGAAGCGGAAGGGTCTTACGTCGTACAGGCGAAAGCAAATGGGACGACGGTTGCAAGCAACGCGCTTACGATTGTTGTGTCAAAAGCGGCGGATATCCTGATTACGAATATTAAGCTCGACCCGGGCGAGATTACGGTTTGGGCGGACTTCGGCCTTCCGATTGCGCCGAAGGTAACGGTAACACCGTCCGACGCGACGAACACGGCGCTTACATGGAAGTCGGACAATGAGGCGGTTGCGACGGTGGACAGTACGGGTAATGTTACGCCGGTTGCACCGGGTACAGCGCATATCACCGCGACGGCACAGGATGTAGGCAAGGCTGTGTCCAATACGTTTACGATAAATGTAACGCCTGCGCAGAACCGCGCTGACAATCAAAAGCTGAACCTTGACCCCGTTGCGAGCAAGCAGACGAGAATCAATATTAACGACCATCTTGCATGGCCGAAAAATGTCGGCGAGGGCAATATTGCTCTTTGGAGTGGCAACGCAACAGGCGCGATTTCGCTTTCGGTCGACGACAGCTTAGAGTACGATTTTGCAACGTGGAAAAAGTGGAAGGCGCAGTACGGTTTTCCGGCGACCTTCTTTGTGCCGACAAAGCCGGGCTATATTGAAGAATTTGATTTGTGGCAGGATCTTGTTGACAATGGAATGGACGTTCAGTCGCATACCTATGGGCACCTTGATTCGGACCAAATTAGCAAGCTGTCGACAGCACAGAGCATCTATGAGTTCAGTAAGCCGCTTGGCGAGCTTGATAAATTACAGGGCGGCGACAAGGCACACACGCTGGCGTATTCGTATGGCGGCGGTGACGAAAACTACGCCAGAAAGTTCTATATTGCGGCAAGAGGCACGCAGGGTAAGCTCAATAAAGCAGATAATGTCAACTATAACCGCGTAAGCGGCGTCAGCATGAAAAACACATTGCCCCTGTTCCATACGGAGGACCGCAACACCTCTTCAAAGTGGTCTTTGGAGGCGGCGGTAAAGACGCTCTACGACAACAGCGGAGAATACAGGCAGTACGGCGTCAGCTACTACGGCGGCTGGTTCGTGATGTATTCGCATGGCCTTACTACAAACAAAGATAAAAACTCCGACCTAAAAAACCTTTATATTAAGGAGCATCCGGAGGCAACGGAGGAAGAGATTAACCAGCAGGATTTCTCTCTCCGCGCTGTATTTAACTATATGTTTGAAAACTGGATTGGCCCTGCTGTCGAAAACGGCGACATTTGGCTCGACTCATTCACAAATGTTGCAAAATACGGGCAGGAACGCGATACGGCGAAGCTGGAGATTCAGAGTAGCGCGGACGCAATCACATATACGCTCACTGACCAGATGGATGATACGCTCTTTACCCTTCCGCTGACGGTAAAGCTCAAGGTTGATAACAGCTGGGAAAACATTGAGGCACTGCAGAATGGGAAGAAGCTGGACGTTAAGACGATAGAACTTGACGGCAGCAAGTATGTGCTTATTGACACCGTGCCGGATGCGGGCGCGGTTGTTGTAAAGCCGAACGCAGGCGAGCCGACATCGGAGGATATTAGTATCATGGACGGTGTAACATGCTACCGCGACGGCGGCGACATCACGCTGCGCAGCACGTCCGACATGGACGTACAGATTTATGCGGCGGTGGTTAAGACAGACGAGGCGGGCTATGAGCAGCTTCAAGAGGTCAAGGTATACGACGTAGCGCTGAAGGCAGACACCGAACAGACGGTTACTGTTACACTCCCCACCGCTGGAGAAGGAGAGCGGGCGGTACTGCTGATATGGCAGGAGGGTACGCTAAAGCCTGTTACGAAGCAGATAGAGCTATAATACAAAAGAAAAGTAGAATCAATAAAAAAACGGTAGAGCCGAAAAGGCTCTGCCGTTTTTTGTTTTATGCTTTTGTACTGCTTTCCTGCCGTTTTTGTATCCGCAGCCAATTGATAAAGCCGTAAATATCATTTGCCAAAAACGTGATAAAGCATATGATTACCGACACATAGGAAAGATTGCTCAGTGCCGCCAACATCCATAGAAAAATCAATACAATATCGTTTGCCGCGTAGGCAATTGCGAAGTAGGCGCTTCGCCGGAAGGTCAAATAGACGGCAAGAAAGCTGGTCGTAACGGATATTGTGCTCAGGAGCAAATTCGCCGTATGGAACGCGGCGAGAAGGAAGTAGAAAACGACTGTGACGACAGCTGTCAGCGCCGCCATAAAAACCGTCTCTTTTCCCGTAAGACGGTTGACCTGCACCTCTGCCTTATTTCCGTTATGCGGGTGCCGGAGCCATGCAACCAAGGCAAACAGAGCCATCGGCGCGGTCATGCCCAGATATGTTATCATTTCTCCGTAATAAGCATATGAGTAGGAAATAACCCCATAAAGTATGCTAAATACGATCATGAGAAATTGTCCGGCGGGGTTGCCCTTTGCGTTAAAAATCAATGCGGTTACGCCAATGAGTGACGCCGTAAGCGTAAGTATGCTCTTTGCGCCAAAGATAAAAAAGGACACAATAATCAGCGTAACCGACGCGGCCCACAGCGCGGCCTCGCCCTTTGAAAAGGAAGGATACATAGATTTGAATTATTCGTACAAGACGACCTCCTAAAAACAAAAAAATAAGCGCCCGTATACACATCTTCAAAGACCTAACGATGTGTAACGAATGCGCCTGCATCCTCTGCCCGGTGGCAGTATAATTTTTTTATATTCTGATTATAGCGCGGTGAGAGAGAAAAGTCAACACTTTGCAAGAAAAATAATTATTCTTACTATTCGGCCGTGCTGCATAAAAAGGCGTAAATTCGTGCGGCAACCGCCGGGAATGCGTCGCTTTGCAGCAGGATATGGCCGCCGGAAACAGGTTTATAGTACTGCTTTTTGCCCGCCAGCGACCGAAAAATATAATTACCGCTGTGCGCGTTGACTGTGTCGTCGTCCTGTACCTGTATCACGAGCGTGGGACATACAATTTCGCGGAAGAGCGGCTTTGTTTTTGACAGCAGCCGCTGGAAGGCAAACAGCGTACGGAACGGTTTCGTCGCGCTTGCAGAAAAATACTGCTTCCAATAGGTTTTAAAGTCTGTGTGGAGGTTTTTAGCCATTTGGGCAAAGTCCCAGTAATAGATAGGCGTGTTGATTGTGACGAGCCGGTCAAATTTATGCGACTGGTATAATTGGGCGGATAAAAGCCCGCCCATGGAAAAGCCCACGACGAAAACCTTTTCGCACGTCTGTGCGAGCGTATCGTAGCTTTTTTGTACGTCTGTTATCCAGTCATGGTAAGTCGCGGCGGCAAGCTGCTTTCTTGTTCCTTCGTGCCCGGTCAGACAAGGCGCGGATACTATAAAACCACGCGCAGCGAGATAGTCGCGCAGCGGCGCAATCTCTTCGCGCGAGCCGGCAAAGCCATGTATCAATAATACACCGTTCAAACGTAATCCCTCCTAAGTGAATCCGTTTCATTGCAGCAGCTTGTAGATTAGCGCACACTCCCGAAGAAGGCACGCTGCAGCATTAGCCGCGGGAGGGACGGTGTCCCGACCGTGACTTCTTCCAAGCGCAAAGACAAAGCCTTTGCGTATATTATACCACATCAGCAGGATAAAGCAAATAAAAACAGGAGAGCAGGACCCTCCTGTTTTATTTTTACATACTTAAAACCTGTTGCTGCGCTCCGACGCCTTTTTAATCAAGTGCGCCATATAGAACGCCACCCAAAGGTTTTCGATGCCAAGCGCGGTGAGTGTAATGCCAATTAAAATCGTTAATGCCGCCGCACCTTCAAATGGGTTGGCAATCAGAACACAGCCGAGCGCGGCGCATAAAAGGGCAAAAAGGAGCACGGCCCACCAGCCCGGCACGGCAAGCCGCTTGGCGTCTATGGCAGTTTGCAGCTTAAAGATACTATCAATTATGATAAACAGGCCAATTACAATCGGGAGCAGGAGCAGCACATCGCCCGGGTGAAACAGCAGCACCGCACCGATTACGACGCTCATCAGGCCGAAGGCAAAGTCGAGCCGGAACGGCATAAGCGACGGGTCCCCCATAAAGTAAGCGATAATCTTGACGATGCCGCCCACCACAGCGATGCCGCCCGCGATATAGCAAAGCGTCAACGCGGAGAGCTCCGGCCATATCATGATACAAATTCCGAGTGCAATCAGCACAACAGACAATATAACATAAGCCCATTTGGATTGATTGATAAAACGCATATTCTATCCCTCCTGATTTTAAACTGACTATGTAATATTACTTACTGGTATATAGTTTTCAGCGCCTTTGCCAGCATATGCGGGTCTTGTTTGCAGCGTGGGTTCGCCGCCCGTATAAGCTGTGTATGGTCTTGTTATATAATTACCCACTTTGCTGGTATGTAAACCATATTCCCTGCATTGCCGAAAAATCAGACAAATTCATCATTATGTATGATTTGTCCTCTGTTTGTGATAGAATAGACGTAGCTTATTGGAATAACCTGCCCCGAAAAAGTCGGACGTAATGTCCGAAATTTTGTTAAGCTAATTGTAGGAGGCGGAAAGATGGATATTTTGAAACAGTTAAACGACGCCATTGTGTATGTGGAGGCGCATCTGTGTGAGGATAGCCTTGATATGAATCGGCTAACGCATATCACCGGCGTTACGAAGGACAGCTTTTTGCGCTTTTTTAGCTATATGACGAGTATGTCACTTAGGGAATATATACGCCGCAGACGATTAACGCTTGCCGCTTATGAGCTGCGCAGTACGGATATCAAGGTGATTGACGCCGCGTTTAAATATGGCTATAGAAGTGCAGATGCGTTTGCAAAGGCATTTAAAGGACAGCACGGCTTTGCACCGACAAAGGCGCGCGACCTCTTCCGACCGCTAAAGGTATATCCACCCGCATCCTTTCACATTATTATAAAGGGGGCAAAAGAAATGGAGGTTCGGTTTATTGAAACAGAGCAGATTAGCCTGTGTGGTCTGTCGAGGCAATTCACCGGCTGCGCTGCGGTGCGATTTGAACAGGAACGCGACATGTGGCTTGAAAACGGCAGCTATCTGGATAAAATTGGTTCCGAAAACTATGGTATCTGGTACGGGGTTTGGGATAATGGACAGTACTGGATTGCCAAAGCGGAAAGCAGGGCGAAGTGCTCTAAAACTAAGCTGTATCAAATTCCTGCCGGGACATATGCCGTTTTTACGACAGGAAAGGGCGGCTTTGCAGGAGATGAACTGCCAATTCTGCGAGAGTTGATTTTTGATGCGTGGCTGCCCGATTCCGGCTATGAGCAGGCAGGGGACTATGAGGTTGAGGTCTACCATCTGTTTCCGAAAAAAGAAAAAAGCAAACGGTATTATGAGATTTGGATACCAGTTCGGAAGAAATAATGCATTAATAAACGGGTCCAATGCCTTTGTTGCGGCGGACCCGTTTGTATTATGGAATTATATATTAAAATATGGGACATTGCCCTTCTGTGTGCGGCCGTGCAGAAACTTTTAAACCTGTGGACAATTAATCAGCCAATACTATGGTTTTCAAACAAAACAGTATAAAAAAGGCAGCCCCGTATAAAAAACGGGACTGCGAGATTTTCATTTCTTTATTAAATACCGTCCGGATACTCACCGGGCTGCTCTGTGGCAGGCGCTCTCGTTGGAGTAGCGGTCGGCGCCTTTGTTGGCGTAGATGTCGGTTCCTTTGTTGGAGTAGCGGTTGGCGCTTTCGTTGGCGTAGATGT
>URQR01000075.1 GCA_900550065.1 uncultured Eubacteriales bacterium
AGTCGCTGCACACGACGGTAATCGGCCCGTACGGCCGCCCGCTCGAAATACAGATTCGGACATGGGAAATGCATACTGTTGCGGAGAAGGGTATTGCTGCGCACTGGAAATATAAAGAGGGCGTTACCTCCGATTCGGAGTCGGATTCTAAGCTCGCATGGGTGCGCCAGCTTTTGGAAATGCAGAAAGAGACGATGGACGAGGACGATTTTATGCGGACGCTTAAAATCGACCTGTTTGCTGACGAGGTATTTGTATTTACGCCGAAAGGCGACGTGATAAACCTTCCGGTCGGTGCAACGCCGATTGACTTTGCGTTTGCAATTCACTCAGCCGTTGGTTGTAAAATGATGGGCGCAAAGGTTAACTCGAAAATTGTGCCAATTGATCATCAGCTTCAAAACGGCGATATCGTCGAGGTTCTGACCTCCGCGTCCGTGCACGGACCGAGCCGCGATTGGCTCAAAATTGTAAAAACGTCACAAGCACGCAATAAAATCAATCAATGGTTCAAAAAGGAACGGCGCGACGAGAATATTGTCCGCGGTAAAGATTTACTTGAAAAGGAATTAAAGCGCCACAGCCTGTCGTTTAGCCAGCTGTTTCGCGAAGAGTGGGTTTCACCTTTGCTCAAGCGCTATACGCTCAATTCCTTAGATGACCTTTATGCTTCTATCGGCTACGGCGGCCTTACGGCACAAAAAGTTGTCATCCGCCTACGCGACGAATACCTAAAAGTCGCGAAGCTGGAAAAAGAGGAAGTGCATAAACAGTTCCCGCCGGAGATTGACTACAGCGAGTCGAAGTCGACGAAAACCTCGTCGAACGGTATCGTTGTGCATGGGATTGACAACTGTCTTGTGCGGCTATCGAAGTGCTGTACGCCTGTGCCGGGCGACGACATTATCGGATTTATCACGCGCGGACGCGGCGTATCCGTCCACCGGCGCGACTGTCCCAATATTTCGCCGCAATCACTCTCCGAGGAGGATTTAAACCGCTTTATCGGCGTTTCGTGGGAGACGAGCAAGCCGGCGGGCGAATATCTGAGCGAGCTGCAAATTGAAGCGGACGACAGGACAGGCCTGCTTGCTGAAATCACGGTTGCAATCACGGAAACAAAATCGCCTATCCGTTCCTTTAATGCGCGTACCGTCAAGGGCAACGTCGCAATCGTCAACGTCACGGTAGAAATTACGAGCACGAGTCAACTCGAGGCTATTATGAAAAAGGTGCGTAACCTAAAGGGTGTATATGATGTGACGCGGTGTACACAATAAAAAATGGGAGTATATGCATATGCAGCGGATTTTAATCATCGGCGGAAACGGCAGCGGGAAAACAACACTTGCGAGGGAATTGGCGCAAAAGCTGCAATTGCCATTGGTGCACCTTGACGTTTTGTACTGGCGCGACAACTGGCAGAGTGCGCCGGATGCGGAATTTCAGGCCTTGCTGCGCGCAGAGCTGCAAAAACCGCGCTGGATTATTGACGGAAACATAGCGTCTACCCTCCCCCTTCGGCTCACGTACTGTGACACGGTGATATTTTTAGATTTTTCGCGTCTACGCTGCCTTTGCGGTGCGGTTTGGCGCGTGATACAAAACTACGGTAAAAGCCGGCCCGATATGGGCGGAAACTGTCCTGAACGCTTTGACCAATCGCATTTGACGTTTTTCAAAACCGTTTGGAATTTTAATAAAAACAACCGGGCACGCTACTATAAAATGATAGACAATGTGCCGGAGGTACGGTGTATCGTGCTCAAAAGCCGCAGGCAGGTAAAGGCCTTTTTGCGGCAGGCATAAACAATGAAAAGGAGAAGCCTATGTTTTTTAAAATGTTAAACTTGGGAAACATGGATAACAACTGCTATATTTTAGGCGACGACAAATCGAAGCACGCTCTATTGATTGACGCGCCTGCGGAGGCGGGCGCAGTGTTAGACGTGCTCGAAGAAGAGGGCTTAAAGCTCAAATTTATCCTTTTGACGCACTGTCACTACGACCATATCGGCGCGCTCGACGAGCTGTGCGAGGCGACAGGCGCAGAGGTGATGATCCACGCATTTGAGATGGACGGCATAAACGACCCGACGGTGAATCTCGCGCTTTACGCGGGCGCACCGTCGCCGCAGACAGCCGCAGCGAAGGATTTGGTCGACGGCGATAACATTACGCTCGGCGACATTGAGCTAAAAGTGCTCTATACGCCGGGGCATACGGTCGGCAGCGTGTGCTACTACACCGATGGGATGCTCTTTAGCGGCGATACGCTGTTTTTAAAAGACGTCGGGCGGTGCGATTTACCGGGCGGCGACTATAAAATTATCAAGCAGTCGATTAAAAAGCAGCTCTATACCCTGCCCGACGACACGGACGTCTACCCCGGGCACGGGCGTGCAACAACGATTGGCTACGAAAAAACGCACAATAACTATGTGCAGCAGGATTGGGAATACGAATATGACGATTAATACAATAGGCCACGACCTGCACTACAACGTGTGGCTCGTGGCAAAACTGTTTTTTGACGAGAATGAAGCGGTCACGATTACTTCAAAGGCCGCCTACAGTGCGGAAGCGATTCATGCCGAGGCAGTCATTGACTGCGACGGGCGGCGGGAAACGGCGACGCATATGGTGACGTGCGGCCAAAATGCGGACGAACACGAGAAAAAGCGGCTGACCTCCGCCGTGTGCGGGATGGCGCTGTATTGTGCGGCACAGAGGCTGCGTCCGCGGCGGCTGCCGTGGGGCGTGATGACGGGGATCCGCCCGGCAAAGCCGATTCGGCAATTGCTTTGTGCAGGAACGCCGGAGGAGAAGATTCTTTCATATATGCAAAATCTATACGGTGCGAGTGAGCAGAAGCTGCGCCTTGCACTTGAAGTGGCGAAAAACGAGCTGTCGCTCATCGCACAAAACGGCAAAGACGACATCGGGCTCTATATCGGTATCCCTTTTTGTCCGACGCGGTGTCTATACTGTTCGTTTGTTTCGACCGACCTGCGGCGCACGAAAAAATATGTGCCGGAGTATCTGCGCCTGCTCGCGCAGGAGATTGCGCACAGCGCACGCCTTACAAGAGCGACCGGAAAACGGGTGCAGAGCATCTATATCGGCGGCGGTACGCCGACCTCGATTATGGCGGAGGAGCTCGACTTCCTGCTCGGAGAAGTGTCGCGCCATTTTGACACAAATGAATTATACGAATACTGTGTTGAGGCGGGCCGCCCCGATACGATTACTTATGAAAAGCTACAGGTTTTAAAGCGTCACGGCGTGACGCGCATCAGTATCAATCCGCAGACAATGCATGCGAGCACGCTTCAACTTATTGGGCGCAGCCATACGCCGGAGGACATCGAAACGGCGTTTTCGCTTGCGCGGCGCGTCGGTTTTGACACAATCAACGCCGATTTGATTGCCGGGCTGCCCGGCGAAACAGAGGCCGATTTTCAGCAGACGCTATGCGCCATTGACCGCTACGAGCCGGAAAATATTACGGTACATACCATGTCCATCAAGCGCGGCAGCGCGCTGCATGAGAGTTTATCGGACTACGACCTTACAAACCCTAATACGGTATATAATATGCTCGACCTGTCGCAGGAATTTATGGCAAAAACAGGCCGCGCGCCGTACTATCTCTATCGGCAGAAAAACATGCTCGGCAACCTTGAAAACGTAGGCTACAGCCGCGCGGGGCATGAGAGCATCTATAACGTGAATATAATGGAAGAAGTACAAAGTATCCTCGCGCTTGGGTGCGGCGGCTCGTCAAAGGCAGTCGACAGCACCGGCGAGCGAATTGAGCGCGTCTATAATTTTAAAGCGCCGATTGAATATATCCAGCGGTTTGATGAAATACTGGCTAAGAAGGACGAATTTTTTAGCCTTTTAAGCAGCGTATAAAACCGCCGCGCGGCGAAAAGGAGACTGTTATGATTTATATTAACGGAACCGAATACACATACCAGCCGAATCAGCCAATTGAAGCCTATACTCACGCGCCGTATGCGGTATGCGCGCTCGTCAACAATGCGGTATACCCGCTTGATACCGTACCAAAGGACGGTGTGACAATCCAATTACTTACTGTAAACAGCCGCGGCGGCTTTTTTTGCTACCGGCAGACGCTGCTGCTAATGTTTTTAACCGCTGTGCGCGGCGTGTTCGGTAAAACGCGGTGCACGGTTCGTCACTCGATTGGGAAAACGACCTACTGCGAGGTCGATTTGCCGCCCGCTTTGCGTCCCGGCGCGGACAAAAAAATTCTTTCGTATATGCAAAAGCTGCACGAAAAAAACTGTCCCATCACACGTAAAGCGTGTACGCCGCAGGAGGCGGAGGCGATTTTTATGCAGGAGGGCGACACAACCAGCGCGGACGCAATGCGCTGTATCGGGCGCGAACACGTTAATCTCTACCAAATTGAGGACGGATACTTCCACTTTTCCGGCACGCTGGCGACGAATACGGGCTGTATCGGCAAATTTGACCTCAAAAAGCATAAAAACGGCTTTCTATTAGGCTATCCGAACCACGAGTCGGGCGGGAAAATCCCCCCATTTGACAGCGCGCCCCAGCTCTCGAAAATGATTGAGCAATATTCGCTGTGGGAGGACGTTCTGTCAATCAAAAACGTTTCCGATTTAAACTATCATATTCAAAACGCGAACGGATTCGATATGATTTTGATGCAGGAGGGGCTGCATGAGAAAGAAATTGCCGACATCGCCGACCAAATCAAGGCGCAGACGCCCGACGTAAAGGTTGTGCTGATTACGGGGCCGTCGTCGTCGGGTAAGACGACATTTGCGGGCAAGCTTGGTATCCAGCTTCGCATCAATTCGCTCACGCCGATCAAAATTTCGCTCGACGACTACTACTTAAACGTCGAGGACGCGCTGCGACACGAGGACGGCTCGTTTAACTTTGAAGACCTTGAGTCAATCGACTACCAGCTTTTTAACGAGCATCTTGCCGCGCTGATTGACGGAAAAGAGGTCGAAACGCCTCTGTTTAGCTTTGAGCAAGGACGCCGCCTCCCTACCGGGCAAAAAATCCGCCTTACAAAAGGGCAGGTACTGCTTGTCGAAGGGATTCATGCACTCAATGAAAAGTTAACCGACGCGGTAAGCGATAAAAATAAATTTAAAATCTATGTCTCGCCGATTACCGACCTGAGCTTTGACAGCTATAACCCAATTTCGCCGACCGACACGCGGCTGATTCGGCGGCTTGTGCGCGACTACAGCTTCCGCTTCAGTTCGGCACAAAACACGTTTGACTTGTGGCCGTCGGTACAAAAGGGCGAGGTAAAAAACATTTTCCCGTGCGAGAAAAACGCCGACGTGGTCTTTAACTCTACCATTATTTACGAGTTTTGCGTCTTTAAACGCTATGCTGAGCCGATACTGCGTGACGTAGCGCGCAGCAGCCAGCACTATGCGCTTGCGCAGCGCCTACTCGAGATTTTGTCGTACTTCCGCGTAATGGACGACTATAAAATTCCGTCTACGTCTCTGATGCGCGAGTTTATCGGCGGCAGTATTTTTGGATAAGGAGGATCACCATATGATTCTTTCCGCCTCGCGCCGCACGGACATCCCGTGCTATTACGGAGCTTGGCTGCTTAATCGCCTGAAGGCGGGGTATGCGCTCATGCGCAATCCCATGAACCACGCGCAGCTCAGCCGTGTTCCGCTCACGCCCGACATCGTGGACTGTATTGTTTTTTGGACAAAGGACGCACAAAATTTTTTGCAATATCTGCCGGAAATAGACAAGATGGGCTACCAATACTACTTTCAGTTTACGCTCACGCCGTACGGCCGTGACATAGAACCAAACCTGCGCCCAAAAGAAGATATTATTAAAACATTTATCGAACTGAGCAAAAAAATCGGAAAAGCGCGCGTCTTATGGCGCTACGACCCAATTATTGTGAATGATACATTAACGACTGACTACCACATCGCACAGTTCACACGGCTGTGCGGCCTTCTGTCGCCGTACACAACCCGCGTGACAATCAGCTTTGTTGACACATACCAAAAGCTGCGTACACCCGCCGTTCGTGCGCTGACACAGGAAGAAATTACCGCGCTGGCGAAACAATTTGGTAAAATTGCCGCAGCGCATGGACTTACTATTGGTACGTGCTGTGAGGCGGCGGATCTATCCGCGTATGGCATTGGCCACGCATACTGTATTGATCAAGCATTAATCGAGCAGCTCTGCGACTGTTCACTTGATGTGCGCGCGGATAAAAACCAACGCGGCGGATGCGGCTGTGTCCAAAGCGTCGATATCGGCGCGTACAACACCTGTCCGAATGGGTGCGTGTACTGTTACGCAAACAATAGCGCAGAGTCAGCCGCAGCCAACCATCAAAAACATAATCCAGCCGGCGCGCTGCTTATCGGAACAGTGCGTGAAGACGAAAAAATATCGGTGCGAAAGGCTGTTTCGCACCGACAAACACAACGCAGTATCTTTAATAAGGGGCATAGCCCCGTCATTCAACGTTTTCAGTAGGGGATTATATCCCCTACTGAAAAAATTAAGCAAAACTCCCCCGCCGATATGGCGGGTTTTGCTTAATTTGGTTATAATTCCATCCATTTTACATTGACATTCGTTTCACACACATTAATCGCCGTGTATTCATACACCGCGTCGAAGACCGCGGCCTGCACCTGCGCGGCGACTGTGCGCACATCGGCGCCGTACCGTACGGAAATATCGAGCGTGATATAGACGCCCTGCGGCTTCGATTCTGTGCTGCATCGTACCGTTTTCCCCACGCCGTCTACCTTCCCCGCCTCTATCTGGCAGATCGTCACCACTACATTATCTGCAATGTGGTAGTCTCCGCGGTAGCTAAAGTTCGGCCTTACGACCGATTTTGTTGTCTGAAACGCATGTTTTCCGCGCTTCCCGCGGTTAAAAATATGCAGCGTGTCGAGCAGTACGCCCGAAAAATCCTTTTTAATCTCAAACGTCGGAACAGGAATAACATGCTTTCCCTGCGTCCGGCGGATTCTTTTTGCCTTTTCTATCTCTTCTTCCGTCGCAACCTCTTCAATCCGGATTGTGCGGACAATTGGCTCAATTGCAAGCGTTTTCGCAATTTCTGCCACCATTTTATCCGATGTACCCAAAATCAGGATACTTTCCGGCTGATACCGTAAAATCGCCTCGCGCACCCGCGCCGCATGTTCCGGGTCGCGGAACAGCGCACGCCGGATTGAACCAATCTTTGTCGGCTCCTTTTTGGCTGAGTAGCCCGATAAAAGCTCATTTCCGCGAATCAGCAGCCCATCGTCAATGATGCACTCCATCCCCGCCTCATTTGCAACCCATGTCGCGCGGTAGCTCTTTCCGCTCCCGCTCGGCCCTACAAAAGCAAATACCTTCATACGGCTACTCCTTTTCCTGCAACATATTCTTTTTTGTGCGAAGCTGGTATGATAGCGTCATCATCGAATCCGACAAATGGACGTTTTCAACCACGACATCTTCCGGCACCTTTAAATCCATATACGAAAAGTTTAACAAACCCTTTACGCCGCATTCAATCATTGTGTCAGCGACTTCTTTCGTACAGACGCGCGGCACCGCCAAAATACCAATACTTGCCGGGTTTTCCTTTAAAAATGCGCGCATATCGGCAATATCATACACCGAGATACCGTTTATTTTCGTCCCAATCTTTTCCGGGTCGGCGTCAAATATCGCAATCAGCTTAAAACCGCGCTTTTCAAAGCCGCCGTGATTTGCCAGCGCGTGGCCCAAATTACCCGCACCTGCAATAATCGTCTTATGCCCGTCACGCAAGCCGAGGATACCGCCGATCTCATAATACAGCTCCTCTACATTATATCCATATCCCTGCTGTCCAAACCCGCCAAAACAGTTTAAATCCTGCCGGATTTGCGACGCAGTGACATTCATCTTTTCGCTGAGCTCTTTTGATGAGATGCGTTTAATATTCTGGTTTAACAGCTCGCCCAGATAGCGGTAATAACGCGGCAAACGGCGTATCACAACGAGCGAAATTTTTCTTCCATTATAGTTCATGCCACATACCCCTTATATCCTACATTTTACAACGAATTTACCTCAACTTACACATCTTTAACATTTTTATTATAGCATAAATACGGCACGAACCCGAAGAATTGTGTTCCTGCGCAGCAGGAAGAGGGGCGGCGCCCCGATAACAATTCTTCCAAGCGCAAGCCTTTGACTTGCGTATATTATAGCATAACCCCTTTTACAAATCAAGTTAAAATTTTCACAAACTTGTATCGTTTTTGTCATCCTTTTTCTTTTTACGCCAAATAATCAAATAGATTGCAAGCGCAATTGCAACAAGTACCAGCGCGCTCGACAGAATTGTCGTCTGATTATGCAGGATTGCAATACCGTCATTTTGATTAGGCGCAGACGCGCTGTCTGGTTCTTGCGTGACAGCCGATTCCGATTCATCGGCCGCCTCCCCAAAAGATAACAGATAGCTCCCCAACAACGAATTGTCCGGCTGATAGGCCGCTTCCGTTTCCACCGCTTCATACGCCGCCGCATAGTCTCCGCTCAAAGCAACTGTATACTTTGCCTCAAAGTCGATTGGTGTTTGTGCCACATATAGCCCTTCCAAGCTCTCGCTGCGAACACCGCCGTCGCCGGACACCATCTTTGTTTCCGCGCGCAGACCGGAGAAAAACGGGTAACTGTTCCCGCCCTCTGTAATCTTTGTACTAATCAAATCAAAAACGTCCTGCCCCGTCAGCTTTTTGACATAAACGCGCCTCAGTTCTGTATCCGCCGCATCCGCCAAATACGCCGCCCGCACAGACGCATCACTCACGAGAGCAATGTCGCTGTTTGTCATAATCCGATAACTATCGGCCAGCACAGCGGCCGTTTTCTGCAGTGGCTCCTCCTGCGCCAGCGCGCTCGGCGCGCCGATCATACTGCAAATCAGCAGGCTGCAAACCAGCAACAAAAATAAACTATTGTGCAGCTTTCTCATCCGTATCCTCTCCCGTCTGTACCAAATAGCCCGCCAGCGTCTTTACCACGCGCTGCGGCGCGTCCTTCGCCGTCCCCCACGCCATATCCTTATTGCGGTAGTCGCGCTCGTCAAGGCCCAGTTCGCGCATCCTTTGCGTCAGAAGGCCGAGCCGCTCCTCGCGCTGGCTCCCGCC